>JALYXE010000052.1 GCA_030947265.1 Acidobacteriota bacterium | reverse complement strand
GCGAGTGCGACCTGACCTTCTTTCCGGACAAGCAGCACGGTCGTGCTACGAATGAGACTTCCTCTTTGCATTTTTGGCAAAGGCCACTATAGGAATTCGCTGGAATGCAAGTCAAGCGCGGTATCCCCACGCTGTTAAGGTTAATGTGTTTACGTGCGCCCGTACTGAGATACTGTCATGGTTTTAGGCTATGATAGCTTCAAGATGAGTTACGGAAGAAAAGCAGACAGTGGAGGGCCGCTCATCCGCGCGGCCAGGCCGCGCATCGGCATAACTACGCGCCTTGAATTGGCGAGCGACCGTTTTTACCTTTCCCGTCACTACAGTGAAGCCGTTGAAGCAGCCGGCGGCGCTCCGGTTCTTATCAGCCTTATACCGCGGCGAGACTACATCTCCGCGATAATGGACGAACTGGATGGCATACTGCTTCCGGGAAGCGATTCTGATGTGGACCCATTGCGATATGGCGCCGAGCCGCATCCGCAACTTGGCAGCGTCGTAACCATTAAAGACGAAACGGATTTGCTGGTTCTTGAAGAAGTGGACAAGCGAGGAATGCCATTATTTGCTATCTGTTTCGGCATGCAGGTGCTGAATGTTTTTCGCGGTGGAACATTGATTCAGGACATCGTCTCTCAAGTTCCCAGAGCAATCAAACATGAACAGGGAGCGCCGCGCGATCGTGCATCGCACAGCATCAAGCTTGCCAAGTCTGGCCTTCTATCGTCACTGGTACGAGACGAACGAGTCGTGGTCAACAGCCACCACCATCAAGCGGTAGATAAGGTCGGCAGGAATTTAGCCGCAACTGGCTGGACATCGGATGGGCTGATCGAGGCAATGGAGGATCCTCGCCCTGACAACTTTGTTTTGGGTGTGCAATGGCATCCGGAGTTGGGCTGGAAGGAGGACCGCCTATCCCAAGCTTTGTTCGATTGCTTCGTTGCGGCCACAAAAGATTACGCGCTTAGAGTAGGCAACACCACAGTCGAAACTCGGACGGCTTCGTAACGGAATAGCGGCGCTAACTTTCTATGGCCACGAGCTATGGCCACGAGAAAAGAGTTCGCGTGAATCTTGACAACTTACAATTGCGGGGCCGCGTTGGGGTGGTAACAGGAGGCTCCCGCGGAATCGGTAAAGCCGTGGTTCAGATTCTTGCTTCGCTAGGTGCGCACGTGGTCGTGAATTACGTGCGTGACCAGGCGTCAGCGGACGCAGTTGTAAATGCAGCCCGAGCAAAGGGGGCCAAGGCGGTTTCATTTCAGGCAGATGTCGCCAATCCCGTTGAAGCTCAGCGATTGATCGATACCACAATAGAGCTTTTTAAACGCATCGATATTCTCGTGTGTAATGCCGGCGTTTGGGAAGGCTCTCCGGTTGACAAAATGACCGAGCAGCTCTGGGACAAAACAATGGATATAAACCTGAAGGGCAGTTGGGCGGTATGCCGAGCTGTGGTCCCGGTTATGAAGGAACAACGATCGGGAAAGATCGTTATCGTAACCTCTACAGCAGGCCAGCGAGGCGAAGCCAATTTTTCGAATTACGCTGCCTCGAAGGGCGGACTTATCGCGTTTACGAAATCGCTGGCTGCTGAATTGGCGGAGTGGAGAATTAACGTTAACGCTGTAGCACCTGGATGGGTCCATACGGAGATGACCGAAAGCGCTCTTGGCGACGACCAACAACGGGAATCGATCGCGGGCACGATTCCGCTTGGCGCCGTAGCGACGGCCGAGGAAATTGCCGCGCCAATCGCTTTCCTGTGCAGCGATTGGGCTCGGCATATCACGGGCGAAATACTCAACGTTAATGGTGGTTCCGTGCTTTGCGGTTAGAGGTAAAGTTTTACATTAGGTCCGCTGAAACGGCTAAACAGTAGATGAGCGGCAACCATATTAAGCTCGGTCTTGAGAAACTACTTGAGGCAAGCCCGAAGACTCTTCGTGCCGCTCGAGTCGGATTGATTTGCAACCAGGCGTCTGTGGATCACAAACTTCGTCACGCGGCGGACCTCCTTTACGAACATCCCGACGTGCAACTCAAAGCGCTGTTTGGGCCTCAACATGGAATACGTGGGGACGTTCAAGACAACATGATTGAGACCGAGCATACAGTGGACCGCGAAACGGGGCTGCCTATTCATTCGCTTTACAGCGAGACCCGCGAGCCAACTGAAGCAATGCTTAAGGGTCTGGATATTTTAGTCTTTGATATGCAGGACGTTGGCTGCCGCATCTATACGTTTGCCTACACCATGGCGAATTGCATGAAGGCCTGTCGCAAGTTTGGGAAGAAGCTGGTTGTTTGTGACCGGCCAAATCCGATCAACGGCAATGGAGTCGCAGGGAATGTATTGGAGCGTGAGCAATCGTCCTTTGTCGGGCAGTTTGGCATTCCGACCCGTCACGGAATGACCATCGGCGAACTAGCGCGAATGTTCAACGAGCATTTTGAAATCAATTGCGACCTGGAAGTTTTGCGGATGGACGGTTGGGAGAGAGACTGCTGGTTTGATGAGACAGACGCACCCTGGGTGATGCCGTCCCCAAACATGCCCACAGTTGAGTCCGCGACTGTGTTTCCGGGAACAGTTCATTTTGAAGGTACTCAATTATCCGAGGGACGGGGGACGACGCGACCTTTTGAACTTGTGGGAGCGCCTTATATTAATGCCGAGGAATACTCGCGGAAGTTAAACGAGATGCAACTGCCGGGGGTGTTTTTTAGAAGCTGCATCTTTCGACCTACGTTCCAAAAACATGCGGGCACAAGTTGTGGCGGCGTGCAAATCCATGTGATCGAGCGAGACGCGTTTGAGCCCGTCATGACAGGTATCGCCATGGTGAAGCTTGCTCACGATATGTATCCCGCTGAGTTTCTTTGGAAGGAACCGCCGTACGAATATGTTTATGATCGTAATCCTTTCGATGTCATCGCGGGCACTTCAAGTATTAGGGAAGGTATTGAACGAGGCAGTTCTATCGAGGCAATTCAGAAAAGCTGGATATGCAATTTGGATGCGTTTGTGGATCTGCGAAAGCCGTACCTTCTTTATTAGCGCCTAATGTTCGGCGTTAAGGGTCGGTGTGCCGACGGTTAAAGTTTGAAATTAGGGAAAACACAGAAGAAATTGCAATTAATGTAAAGCGTTAACATGAGGTCGGTACACGAATCTCAATTTTAGGGAGGTTAATTTGAGCAAGGCTAACGTGGAACGGTTTGAGGCTACAGAGACTGCCCCGGCCAGGGCATGGCTAATGGGAACCGCCGGTTGGCTTGTCCCTGGACTTGGCCACTTGCTTCAGGGCAAGTGGGCTCGGGCCCTGATTCTGGGAGGAGCGGTTTGGATCTGCTTTCTGGGGGGCCTTTGGATGGGTGGCCATTTGTTTGCAGTAGGGAATGAACAGGGATCTTCAGCTTTGCTACAAATACCGCCGATGATTGCCAACCTTGGAGCCGGCATCCTTTATATTTTTTGCTGGTTATTGGGAATTGGTTTTTCGGATGACGCCATTCACGCTGCTCGCGCCACGTTTGAGTATGGAAACACCTTCCTCCTGATTGCGGGACTCCTGAATTATCTCGCCATGCTGGACGCTTTTGACATCGCTGCCGGGAGGAAGCCATGAGACATTTTTTTGTCATGACCGCCTTTGCGTTCCTGGCGGCCGTCGTTGTCGGGACGGTTTCAAAAGACACTGACAAAGACCGTGTAGTTTATGGCCTTAAGGTGTTTATTGAATTCCTTATCATTGGCCTCGTGTTGAGCTGGATACTCTACTTTCTTCCTTTCTGAGATTTCATTCGCCAGAAAGCCGGCAATCGAATGGCCGTTCTTGATACCGAAGCTCTCGTCTTAAGGACTTATAACTTCGCTGAAGCAGACAAAATCGTCGTTTGCCTGACGCGCACCGCCGGGCTAATTCGTGGCGTCGCGAAAGGGTGTCGCAAGCTTAGGAGCAGATTTGGCGCAGCTCTCGAGCCTTTCACGTTGGCGAACATCACTTATTATCAGAAGGAACACCAGGAACTTGTATCGTTAAGTCAGGTTGAAATAGTGAAATCACATTTCGATCTCTCGAGTAACGCGGAGACGCTCGCTGGCCTGGCGTATATGAGTGATCTTGTAATTGAGTTCTCGCCGCCGTACGAACCCAACGAGAGGCTTTTTAGGATGGTGAAGGCTTGCCTTGATGCCATTTCCGAATCGCAGCCAGACCTCCAGATAATTCTGCGCTACTTCGAAATATGGCTGCTGAAGCTTGAAGGTTATCTTCCGGATATTCGCCATTGTGGCGAATGCCATCGAAGCTTCGACGAAAAAGAGCCTGCCTTCATGGGCGCCGACACTTTATTCCGTTGCCGCAGTTGCAGCCAGGGTATCGGCGCGGCCTTGTCGCGAAGACTTCAAACGCAACTGCGGTCAACACAAAAACTAGCACCCTATGCCTTTGCGAAGGAATCGCGCGCGGTTCCGGCAAACATTCACCGCGAGATGGCTGAACTAACACATCAACTTATCGGACGCGTGCTTGAAAGACAGCCGCGGCTAAGATCTACTTTTCAGTAGGCGACCTTTTCCCTAAAGAAACACCTTAAGTTAGTTTAAATGTTTGCAGGCAGAAAATTAATACCCAGATACGTATTTCGGGGCGCACTGCCTTATGTGCTGTTGTCGTTGGTGTTGTTAACTGCCATCCTTTTCGCTCAGCAAGCGGGGCGATTTGCCGAGCTTGCCCTCTACACGGATCTTCCTTTTTCGCTGGCAGGCGCGATCGCCGCCGCGCTGCTGCCCAGTGTGCTGATATTGACGTTACCTGTAGCTGTGCTCGCAGGGATCATCATCGGCTTTGCTCGAATGGGCAGTGATAGCGAGATCGTGGCTATCCGCGCGGCAGGCGCCAGCACCTGGAGTCTTTTATGGCCGGTATTGGTTATCGGCCTGCTCGCCACAGTCGCTACAACATTTTTGCATATGAGCGAAGCCCCTCAAGCTGCTCGTGGCCTGCGGCGAGCTGCTGTCCAAGGAGCCCTTCACAAGCTTGATTCGCCGGTGGAACCTCGTACCTTCAACACCGAAATCCCTGGTTACGTGATCTACGTAAGAGACGGTGACAAGAACCAGGGCTTGTGGGGGCGCGTCTTTATCTACGCTCAACAGCCTGACGGTTCTACGCGGGTCGTTACGGCTCGGTCCGGAAGAATAGATTCGTCTGCCGAAAAATCAGAGCTGGTATTAAGTGATGCGGTGGCAATGAAGATTCCCTCGGCTGAAGGCGCCAATCGCTCCTACGTGGTCGAGCGCCTCGATCAACTCCGTATAGCAATAGATACCGGTCGCGCTGCTCTTATTGAACACTTAAGTCAAAAAGAGATGCAAGCCGAAGAGTTGAATTGGAACGATCTAAAGCAGCAGGCTCATTCGAATTCGATCGAGGAGAGAAGGGAAGCGGAGAGAACGCTTAACCGACGACTTGCCCTCTCGGCGGCACCATTTGTTTTCGCTTTATTCGGTGGCTTGTTGGGGCTGAGGGTTAGGCGCGGGGGTCGCGGGGCTGGTGTCCTCCTGTGTCTGGCTGTGGTTATCATGTACTACCTCATCTCTTTGATGGGTGAGTCTCTAGCCACAACCAATACTGTGTCGGCGATTACCGGGGAATGGATGGCGACCGCGGTGATGCTCTTGTTAAGTTTGTTTCTAATGGGTTTCAACGGCATGCCACGACTGACGCTGGCAAAGCGACTTTTGAGACAAGTGCAAACAGAGGCTGGAGAGTACACGAGCCCCGGGCTAGAACATACCGTTGGTGCGGGTGGCTCGGGATTTCCGAATTTACTTGATACGAGCCTACTACGAACACTGAGCGGGAGTTTCATTTTGGCTTTTGTTTCGCTGGTTTCCATTTTCATTATTTTCACGCTTTTCGAGCTTTGGCGTTTTATTGGAGCCAATCACGCTACGGCAGGAGTGGTGGTTAAGTACCTGTTGTTTCTTCTTCCGTTAGTCTCCGTGGAACTGTTTCCGGCGACGGTGCTAATCGCAGTGCTCATCACATATGCGCTGCTGGCTCGACGAAGCGAAGCGATCGCGTGGTGGGCTTCGGGCCAGAGCGTTTACAGGCTGATGATCCCGGGCTTGTTATTTGCTGTGACTGCCGGTGCAAGCACCTGGTTGATCCAGGAGCACTTGATGCCTTCAGCCAACCTAAAGCAGGAAGCTTTGCGAGCAAGGATCAGGGGTGGTCAACCCCGGGCGGTTAGCGGAACAGGTCGTCAGTGGTTGGCGTCAGTGGAGAATAAGCGTTTGTACTCTTATGAGTTTGATGAACAGCGTGGAGTCTTGATTGATCCTACCATTTATGAGCTCGACGATGAGGCAGTTCACTTGAGCCGTGTGACGACAGGCAAGTGGGGTATCTGGTCGTCCAATAATCAAATGATCATCAAGGAAGCTGAGATAGTTAACTTGCGAGGCGTGCCTGCAATGAACGTAGAGCGGAAAGTTGATAACGAGTTACATGTAATCAAAGTAGACGCCCCGGAGGTCTTTAAGCCCACGGTGGACAAGCCTTCGCAGCTCAGCGTTCGTGATTTAAGCGGTTATTTAAAGGCGGCGAAACAGCGCGGCGTTGATGTGTCGGCTCTGGCCATCGCGGTTCAACGCAAATACGTAAACCCGTTCAGCGTCGTCGTAATGGCGTTCATAGGGATGCCGCTGGCCCTTGCTTTTGGCAGACGTGGAGCAATCGTCGCCCTTTGTGTGGCGGTAGGAGTGAGCATAGCTTACTGGGGAATAGGCGGGGGGTTTCAGCAACTGGGGAATCATGGACTGCTGCCGCCAGAACTTGCTGCGTGGGCCCCGCCGGTAATTTTCGCGGCTGCGGGAACTTATTTTCTTTCTCGCGTTCGAACGTAGAGCCTAGGTGCCAGTCTCCCAGCTGGAAATATATTCCAGTTGCTCCGGCGTTAGTGTGTCAATTGCAAGACCCAGAGCTTGTAGCTTTAGGCTCGCGATCTCCGTATCAACCTCGGGCGGCAGTAAGTGTACTCCCGGCTCGAGCTCGCCCTTCCGCTTCACCAAATATTCGACTGAAAGCGCCTGGTTGGCGAAACTCATATCCATTACGCTGGCCGGGTGACCCTCGGCGGCTGCCAGGTTAATTAGCCGACCTTCTCCTAAAACCATCACGCGATGGCCTGACGCCTTAAGCTTGTACTCTTCTACGAAGGGTCTAACACTTGCCGCGTCCTCAGACATCTCGCGGAGGGCCACAAGATTAAGTTCAAGATCAAAGTGACCGCTGTTACAAACGATGGCGCCGTCCTTCATGCGTTCGAAGTGTTGACCATCAATCACGTGACGATTGCCGGTTACCGTTATGAAGATATCTCCCAGCGACGCTGCCTCGGCAATTGGCATCACTCGAAAGCCATCCATCACCGCCTCAACCGCTTTGATAGCATCCACTTCGGTGACAATCACATTTGCCCCCATGCCTCGCGCCCTTAACGACACACCCTTGCCGCACCAGCCGTAACCCACCACCACTATATTTCTGCCGGCAAGAAGAATGTTTGTGGCGCGAATAATTCCGTCGAGCGTGGACTGCCC
>JALYXE010000049.1 GCA_030947265.1 Acidobacteriota bacterium | reverse complement strand
CAACTCACCTGGGGTCTGGGCAAGCCCGTTCTGTTCGTGAAGACGGGAGAAAAGCTTCCGCGATTTCAGGCCGACATTAGTTACACGGGCACAGGCCGTCTGAAAGGCCGGTGGGAATTAGTCAAACCGGGTGAGGCTCCTCCCGAACCTCGTGACCTTCTAACCGAAGCAACGCTCCCAATCGAAGAGCGAGATACACAAAAGAGGTACACCGAGATTAGCAGGTTCAACCTCTATCTGCCGCCCAAGGGCAAAGTCGTGCTACCTGGACCGGAAGTTTGGCGTGTAGATGAGAGTCTAAATGGTTTATACCTGGTGTTGTTGCGTATTGAGGCTTCAGACGACAAAGAAGGCGACAGCGATCTCGCTGCTGTCGGTGCAGGCAATGGCGTCGTCCATGGTGGCGCAGTCGCGGGATTCTCTTTGCCCGTGTTGCGATACTACGTGTCGAACGGTGCTTATCCTCAGCCTGCGACTATAGCGAGCACCGCGCTAGTTTCCTTGCTCCCACAAGATCAGGCGGAGCTGATGCCCGACAAGCCAATCGATTTCACGTGGTCCCATGTTGAGCACGCTGCGACCTACAGGCTTGAAGTGCAAGACATGCAGGCCCATCCAGTAATTTCAGCAATCATGCGGGGCGATGTCGAAAGCTACCGCGCTCCATCGTGGTTCAAAGCCAGGGTTGGTGGGGCAGTTGTGCGCTGGAGAGTGAGCGCGTTTGATGAGCAAGGAACAGTGATAGGTGACACAGATTGGCGTAGCGTGAAGATTAAGCAGAACGCTCCCGGGAAACAATGACCGGAGTGGTGATAACCAAGCGCAGCCAGGTCATGGGCTGAGAAACGGGCTTGATGAAGAAGAAGACGACCATCACAACTGAGAAGCATGAGGTTTGGATTATTCGTCAGCCTTCGGGTCAAGCAAGTAAGCAGGAGATAGAGACCAGCGAGCCGGAGCCGTCTTCAACGAATTCGGTCGTCACCATGCTTGACGGGATTTCAGACCAGGATACTCCTCCTGAACAAGAACAGAACTGAAAATTTGTAAGGAGAACCTCCCAATGTTTAGCCCCAACCACCAGCTTTAGTCGCAAAAATGATACACACGTAGTGCGCTTCACTCGATGAGAACGCTGTTTTTGATCGCAGGATGGGCATGCTCATTCGGGTCCGGTGTAAGCGCTTAGGTTGTCCAGAATGGTATCCGCAGTCCGTCGCCGGGAAAGAGCATGAGACGCTTGCTATCGGGCAGTCCGCTCGAATGACTTGGGCGGCAAAGCCCCCGTGCCCAGGGCATCAAGAGCCTTTTTCTCGCTCATACTTTTCGCTTGCTCAACAACTCGCGTCGGAACCCACTTCGGAAATGGAACCTTCCGAGTTATGTGTCGACCGGAGGGCGTGTGTCCTTCATGTACCTGCGCAATCTGAGCGGATGGAAATCGCTTCGCTACTCGAACCAATGCAGGCCAAAGTCGGCGGTGGATGAAAGTGACCTTTCCATTTACAAGTCGACAAACGAGCACGTCTTCGGAATGGGTTACTGCCTGAAGGACGGTGAAGATTTGGTGGCTTTTTGGATGAACCCACCAGCTCCCCTTAATCGGCTCGTTGACGATCGCCTCCGTTAGCCGCGGAACAGGGCCTCTGGCAGAGGCGAGAACTACGCCATGCTCTTTGATAAAGGAGATTGCTTCAGCGGTGGTCATACTGCACCTCGATACGCCCAACGGCGGAATTGACCGGGCGTGGCGATTATCAACAACGAGGGAACCGCAAAACAAGTTAAAGAGTGCACTATCCGCGCTCCGATCCAACGAGTCGTTGTTCGGCGGCGTGTTGTGGAAATGCCCACGGTTTGTGACATCTGAACTCAATAATCTTGAGAGCCTAAAAAGGTGAGACTAGCAAAGGCGCTGACGAAGAGCGTTCTCCGAGTGTTCCTGCTTGAACCTCCCATTACTGCCATTTAGATTTCACGCAACCCCTCCAAAAAGTTCCATAGATCGCAACTTATAAGCTTCTTGAATGCTTGCATTATTTTGCTAGAAACTGTGGATGCTTCCAATCCCAGACACGCTCCGGTGCTTCATCCACATTAACTGGTCTGATGTTCCATAACCATGTGCGATGTGCTGTTGCTCCCAGCGCGTTCAGGATCATACTGCATAGGAGCAGTATTGCCCCGAAGGCCCATTCTGTTCTCCAGAGAGCAGATGAATCATTTACTAACTCTTTGTCATGCCACTTCAAGCTTGATTGGACGGACAAAATACCGAGCAGCGAGAACCAGGGAACTATGCCCGTACTATACCGTGGGCCGTAGGAATGACCGCCGTACCAGGGGACGAATCCGGACACGACGACTAAATGGACAACGACAAGGCTGAGGCTGATCACGATCAGTCTCGGCAGTGCTATTTCACTTCGATAACGGATTAAAAGATACGCGACAAAAAACAGGATTGGGACAAAGACTAAGAGGCCACGCGATGGACTGATCAAATTACCTGCTAGTGCGAGCCAAAACGTATCAAAACTCAGTCTGTTCGCCTGATAGTAGTTCGGTAGTATCTGACCGTAATGATATTGCGAGAAACCAATAAAGGCGGCTAACCATAGCGCCCCAATCAATGCATATTTGGTAAATGCTTTACGCTGGTAAAGCAGTACGTAGGCCGTGATAGCGAGGATGGGAATACAGTATGTTGGCCGGACAAAATATAACCAGGACAATAGAGTCGCGAGCAGTATGGGGCGCAAGCGGTAACGTTTGCATTCGACCCCGACAAGCATCCAAATAACTAGACCTAGAATAAAAATGCCCCACGTGTCAGACCATAACGCCCGGGATGCTGTGCTCCAAATTTGCGTGCCGAGTGCGCTGCCATAGGCAATGAGTAGGCTCCACCAAAATGGAAGCAATAACCGACCAGTCAAAAAAATCATGCTGGAAAGTCCTGCCATTAGCAGAGCAGCAAGACTAGCTTCTATCTTCGCCTCACCCTCTCGACTATACGAGCCGTCCTGGGAAGCGGCTGAAATGCCAACCATATTCATGAAAGCGACATACGGTACAGAAAGTATCGAACTACCAGGAGGAAAGAAATAATAGATATGACCGTTTACAAGTTCTAATTGATAAATGTCACCGTTTGAGATGAATCCAGTTTGCTGTTTGGGCTGAAGCCGAGGAATTGCGTAGTTGTCTAAAGTGAAACTTTGATATTGCAATAAACTTTGAGTTAAGAGCATCGAGTAATTGGAATCGGCGAATTGATGGACGCGAGAAAACAAAAAAATCGTTAAGATTGTGATGAATACTATTGCTCCGCCCGCGACATTACTTTTGAACTTTTTAGGATTCATGTTCTGATTAGAAGAAGCAGCTAACGCCAGCGTTCAGGTAGCCGCGCGGCCGTGGCGGACTTGGACAACAGTTCCGTCGGTAGAAATTGCGCAGACTGTTGCACCGGAGAAAAGGTGGCCGGTTTCATCGCGCAAGTCGCCGGTGATTATGTAAGAAGATGGTGATTGAGCGCGCGTCTGTGAAGAATGACGCCCAGAGTATGACCAACAACCACAGCACAGCTTTGAAGCGACTTCGCATTGTCACGCCTTTTCGAATCCAAAGAATGGAAGCAAAATAACGTCGCGCTTCAGCGGCCGGGCGACAACTGCACTGATTGCCGCGCTTTCATTCTCGCTTTCTCAGCACAAATACTGACTCCGCCGCGCTATTCGCAAACTTCCCACTTAACCTAAGCTGATTGCCGGATATTTCATAGGTTCCGTCGAAAATCTTAGCCCCTTTTTGTAACCATTGCTCCCAAACCGCAAGCGTTCGCTTATCTGAGTTTATCTCAAAGTGATGCCATTCGTAGGAGCCATCTTTACGCTTGAACACACAAAGATATGCCCGATTTCTTTCAAAGAAAATGGCTGCCAGAGCATTTCCTGTTGACTCCCTATGAGGAGTTGTCTCCACAATATCCCAAGCCCCATCAATAATTGTCGGCAAGCGATTATTATAGTTGGCTACCCAATACGTAAAAATCGCCGGTATCGCAATCAACAACGCACGCACAGCATATTTGCCATACACCCTGGACTTTGCAGATGGTTCTGGCGGAAATAAGCTGTTTTGTTTCCACCAGAAAATTTCAAGTAACTCTGCTCTGTGAAACCTGAGAATAATTATTAGAGCGGCTGCGATAATGACAGCAACCAAAAGCGCGCCCACGTCGATACGATAGAGGATATCGACAAGAATGACGTTTACGATGAGAGGAAGAAGAATACAGCTACCAAGCAAAGTGGTCTTGCGAAACATCAACAAGATGCCGCCGAGAATCTGCACAAGCGCGATGAAGTTGCCATAAATGGGTGAATACCCAAAGTAGTACCAGGTCAGCCAGAAACCGCTGACTTCGCCCATTGGTTTATCGAGTTCCGAAGCAAGAATAGTGAATTGTGAGCCATTGAGCTTCGCAAATCCATAAACGAGTATCAGGAAAGAAGCAACAAATCTTGATACTGTATAAATTGACTTCATCTCGTTGAACTTATTCTCTGACACAACTAAGCCATCGAACGCTGATGCCCTTCAGCGACCGGTCGACAACTGCCCTATCATTATTGGCGCGACAAGTTGTAGATGAGCGGCGCTATCCGGTCCGCTGTAAGTGCTTGTTTGGACGCCGTCAATGTTGTGCCGTAGGATTCACAATTAAGAGGCTTTCCAGGTGCGGATCGGCTGCAACGTATTGTTCGGCGCGCCGCCAATCTTAAGCCTCTCCAACACTTTTGACGCCCCTATTTGCTGTTTCCTTTTGCACCTTTTCTCCCCTCGTGCTTCAACATAACAGCCAACTTACACTCGAAGTCCGAGGGAATGTAGATCTCAGCCTCATAGGTCGCATATCCAGGAGCTGAGATGCGCAAAACATACTCGCCCATTGCAATCGAAGGGAAGTTGTATGCACCATACTGGTCGGTCTTCGCGGAGTACGCAGCTCGATCACCGCCCTTCTGCGTTCGCAACTCCACCGTGGCATGAATCGCCCCCTTATTTACTTCGTTATAACTGAGGTCTTCAAAGGCGACATACCCGTGCATTAACCCACGTCCGGATTGTGCCAAAGTGGTACCGTGGAAAAGGAAAAGCGTCAAGAGCAAGAGTGTTATTGTTGCGCTGACTTGTTGATACTTATTTTGCATAACAGTTCTCCTTAGTCGTTCAACGCGGATTCTATGGCATCTCATCCGTGCTCAATCGAAGCGCTGAACGCTGCGCTTCAACTGCGGCCACACAACCTCATCTTGAGAAGTCCACTTTGTTGCGTGTCCGCTGCATGCCTATCGAGGATGTAAATATTTGTCAAGCAGTTTACTCCTGAACTTGTTGGTCGGATCGAGCCGCTGCTTCAATGCCATAAACTCAGGCGCGCGCGGATACGCCCGCAGGAATTGCTCCTCCGTGGCATGAAGCTGATACGGAAGGTAGTAGGATCCGCCAACGTCCAGCGCGGCATCGATCAGCTCGCGTGTCCAGACGCCAACCTCGCTCCTGGCCGAATCGCTCGTTTCCTGTTTGTAATAGATGACGAACGCAAAAACCTCGGTGCGAGCCCATGCCAACAGCGATCCCGGATCCTGCTTTGCGTGCCGAATAGAAACATTGATGACGTTCACATCGTGCCTGCGAAGGATGACCT
>JALYXE010000048.1 GCA_030947265.1 Acidobacteriota bacterium | reverse complement strand
CCATGTGGCGGATTGAGCGTGTATCGAAGGATGAAGCTTCCGGCGGGATTCCCTCACTCTGTGATCAAGTGGCACACCGCACAGGCCGTTCAATTGAAGAAGTGGTGGCAACTGACAATACCCGTTTGGAGTAATCATCATTCGTTGGAACGGGGCGGGCCTCGCCACAATGCGGCGCAGAGAGGGCTGCCCATGCGTGCCGGACCGGGACCTTGAGAACCACCCTTCCGGGAAATAAGTGTTGTTGCAAGCATGAAACACTGTTCCATTCTCGCGTTGAGTGTGTTATGCTCAGCGTAAATCTGACGGCAAAGAGAAGTGGTTTTGCCGCGGCTTATGAGAAAAGGAGCGGAAGAAAGAGATGTATGTTATGGCTGATGACCGAATAAGCGTCGATCGCGGCAAGGCGATAGAGGCAGCACTAGCAAATATTGAAAAGAGATTTGGGAAGGGATCGATTATGCGTCTGGGCGAGCGCGAGGTCTCAGATATCCCTGCAATTTCAACCACGTCTTTAAGCCTCGACGCAGCGGTGGGAATTGGTGGCGTGCCGCGCGGCCGCATTATCGAGATCTACGGACCGGAGAGTTCTGGCAAGACCACCCTAGCTCTTCACATTGTGGCAGAAGCGCAAAAGGCCGGCGGAGTAGCTGCCTATATTGACGCTGAACACGCGATGGATGCCGAATATGCGGGTAAACTTGGCGTGGACATCGATCAGCTTCTGATTTCACAGCCGGATTCCGGCGAACAGGCGCTGGAGATTGCCGAAGCGCTGGTGCGCTCAAATGGAGTTGACGTAATCGTAGTCGACTCGGTTGCGGCGTTGGTTCCCCGTGCCGAGCTCGACGGAGAGATGGGCGACTCGTTGCCAGGCTTGCAAGCGCGTTTAATGTCGCAGGCTCTGCGCAAATTGACGGCGATAGTTTCGCAGTCGAATACCTGCTTCATCTTCATCAACCAGATTCGTGAAAAGATCGGTGTGATGTTTGGTAATCCCGAAACCACAACCGGCGGTCGCGCGCTCAAATTCTATGCTTCGATGCGGCTCGACATCAGGCGAATCGGAGCCATCAAGGACGCAGAGCGAGTTGTGGGCAATCGCACCAGAGTTAAAGTTGCTAAAAACAAGGTGGCGCCACCCTTCCGTGAATGCGAGTTTAACATTATGTACGGCGAAGGCATCTCGCGCGAGGGTGATGTCCTGGATCTCGCCGTCGCGCAGCGCGTCGTTGACAAAAGTGGTGCGTGGTTTTCTTACAAGGGAGATCGTCTTGGGCAAGGGCGCGAAAATTCAAAGCAGGCATTGAAGGAGAATCCGGAACTTCTCAAACGCATTGAGAGGGAAGTGAAAGTAAAACTCGGAATGCCTGTACGTGAGGAAAAGCCCGAAGCTGCGCCAAGCGCAAAAGCAGCTACGGCTGATAAGAAGTAGAATCCACATTTGGTTCACAATCGAGCGTTCGGAGGGGTTTGAGTTACCCTGGTTCCGGACGCTTATCTATTGTTTGCTTTCCTACTTTACAGGGGCTAACAATCTAAACAGATAATCCGCCGCGGTAGGACAGACATTCCCGTTTGTCATTTCTCCGCCATCGTGACAGGAAAACATCATAAGACCGACATTCCTGTATGTCACTTCTCAGCTAACGTGAACAGGCCAGAGGCCTGTCCTACACATGAACGAATCAATTCTTATTAAGGGCGGAACGTTGGTGACGATGGATGAAGACGATTCCATCGTCCGCGGAGATCTGCTGATTCGCGACGGACGCATAGCGAGCATACGCGAAACCGGCCTCCAGGCCGATATGATTATTGACGCCGCCGGCTGCGCTGTTTTGCCCGGATTCATTCAGACCCATATTCACCTTTGTCAAACCCTCTTCCGCGGCGCTGCCGATGACCTTCCACTGCTCGATTGGCTCAAGAAACGCGTTTGGCCTATGGAAGCAGCCCATACGGCCCAGTCGATTAGAGCGTCAGCCAGACTTGGCGTTGCCGAACTTATCAAAGGCGGAACTACGTGTGCCTTAACGATGGAAACTGTGAACCACACCGAAGAAGTCTTCAAAGTGGTTGAAGAGACTGGCTTCCGCGCCACGGTGGGCAAATGCATGATGGACAAAGGCGACGACGTGCCTGAGCCTCTGCACGAAGACACGGAGGTTTCCCTCAAGGGGTCGCTTGCATTACTTGAAGCGTGGCATGGTAAGGGCAATGGACGGATACGATACTGCTTCGCGCCGCGCTTCGCGCTTAGTTGCACTAGCGAGCTTCTTGCGCTAGTGGCCCAATTGGCACTAAAGCATAAGGTGATTGTGCACACTCATGCTTCGGAAAATAAGATCGAATGTGCTTTGGTTGAGGACCAGACCGGTCTTCGCAACGTTGCTTATCTCGACTCACTTGGATTGACGGGCCGACATGTCGTGCTGGCACACTGCGTTCATCTTGATGCGTCGGAACTCGAGACACTCGCAACCACTCGGACTAATGTTGCGCATTGTCCCTCGTCGAATTTGAAGCTTGGTTCTGGGGTGGCTGAAGTCAAAAAAATGCTTGATCGGGGAATTTCCGTTTCGCTTGGTGCTGACGGCGCTGCTTGCAACAACCGGCTCGACATGTTTACAGAAATGCGCAGTATGGCATTGCTGCAAAAAGCTCTACACGGCCCGGAGGCCATTCCGGCCCAACAAGCTCTACGGATGGCGACGATCGGTGGAGCGCGGGCCCTGGGATTGGAAAAGGAAATTGGGAGTTTGGAAATTGGCAAGCAAGCCGACGTCGTCGTGGTTAATCTAAATGCTCTCCATGCGATCCCCTCAACAGACCTTGTCTCCGCGCTGGTGTATTCAGCTCAGACGGCTGACGTTCGCAGTGTTGTGGTTGATGGGCAGGTGTTAATGAAAGACGGGAAGTTGCTTACGATCGAGGAGAAATCTGTCGTTGTGGAGGCGGCGCGAGAGCGCGCCCAATTGAGTAAGCGTGCTCGGGTGGAACGATGAAATTGTGGAAAAAACAGCAGGTGATTTATGGCGAGAGTTGAAAAAAGAAAGCAGCCTAAAAATGGCTGTGCCAGCTCGAAGGTAGCGACTGCGGGGGGCGCGATCGGCGGCCGAGCTGGCACTGGCGGGCACTATCAATTTTGAATCGGATGTCGTCTTTCAACTGGACTGACGTTTGGGCGCCAACCCCATCCTCAACGGCAGCGATTATACACGTCCCCGAGAATCAGTCAACGACTTTTTGTGACTAATCTGACAAATAATGGTTTTGGCAGTAAGTTGACAGTTCTTTTCCTAACTTCCTATACTACGCGGTCTTTCCAACCCGACAGGCCAGGTAGCTCAGTTGGTAGAGCGCGGCCCTGAAAAGGCCGGCGTCGGCGGTTCGATTCCGTCCCTGGCCACCATTTCTTTCAACAACTTAGCGATAGCCAAAAACATAGAAAATTATTCGGACGTACAATAGACGTACATCGGTTTAACCGACATTCGCTTTCTCGCACGCTCGTTCAAGTAAGTTCCACATCCCTCGCGCAGTGCTGCTGGTTTTGGCAATGGGCTGCCGTGCCAGCTTTGCATAGCGTTCTGTCATCTTGATATTCGAGTGGCCCATGATCTTTGCCAGTTCGTAAAGATCCCCGCCATTCATCATGTACCAGGACGCAAAGG
>JALYXE010000546.1 GCA_030947265.1 Acidobacteriota bacterium | reverse complement strand
ATGCTGACCTGCTTTCTCCCCCCCACGTCGGGCGCCGCGACGGTCGCTGGCTTTGATGTCCTTGAACAACCACTGGAGGTCAAGAAACGGATCGGCTATCTTCCCGAAGCCCCGCCGCTTTACCCTGAAATGGAAACTGCGGACTACCTGACCTTCGTCGGCAAACTCAAGGGCCTCGCCGGCGCCGAACTGAGCAGGCGAGTCGACTACGTTTGTGAACGCTGTGCCATCGCGGATGTGAAGAGTCGGTTGCTCGGCAAATTATCCAAAGGTTATCGGCAGCGCGTTGGCTTGGCGCAAGCGATTATTCACAATCCCGATGTTGTAATTCTCGACGAACCAACAGCTGGACTAGACCCCAAACAGATCAACGAGACGCGGGACCTGATCAGGGGTTTGGCCGGCGATCACACCATCATTCTCAGCACCCACATTCTGCCCGAAGTCGAGCAGACTTGTGAGCAGGTGATCATCATTAACCAGGGCAAGCTGGTCGCCACGGACTCGGTGCGTAACTTGCAAAATCGCGCACGCGGCGCCGAGTCGGTGCTGGTGGAAGTAGTGGGGCGCAACGGCAATCTAGAATCCGCCGCGGTGCAGCGGCGGCTGGAACAGGTTGCCGGAGTGAATCGAGTGGTCGTGAAGGTGAGCCTCGATAATCGTAAAACCTTTGAAGTAGAGAGCCGCAAGGGCTTTGTCCGCGGGGATCTGGCTCGCGCAGTAGTCGAAGCCGGTTGGGACCTTAACGAGCTTCGTCCCACCGCCGTGAGCCTGGAAGAGATATTCCTGCAACTCACTGGCCCCGAAACCGCCGCTCCCAAGGAACACGTCACGGTGGGAGGAAAAGAGTAATGCGAAACACTTGGATTATTTTGCGTAAGGAACTTCATAGTTATTTCGTTTCGCCAATCGCATATCTGCTTCTCACCATGTTCGCGTTGATTTTCGGTTTTTTCTTCTGGAATGTCTTGGGCTTCTTTACCATTCGCGGCATGGAAGCGCAGATGATGGGCCAGTCATTCCCGATGAATCTCAATGAAATGGTCATCCGGCCGCTTTTGTCTAACGTCAGCGTGATTGGCCTCTTTTTCATACCCATGATCACGATGCGGCTGTTCGCTGAGGAGAAGCGTAGCGGGACTATTGAACTGCTAACCACATCGCCGATTCGTGATAGCGAAATCATCCTCGGGAAGTGGCTGGCGGCGTTGGCTCTTTACGCGTGCATGCTGCTGTTTACTGCTTTGAATTTTGCATTCCTCTTCAGGTATGGCAATCCCGATTGGAAGCCACTGGTGATCGGATATCTCGGCCTGCTGCTTCAGGCGGGAGCGCTCCTGGCGATTGGCACGTTTATCTCCACCCTGACCAGAAACCAGATCATTGCCGGGGCGGTAACGTTTGGCGCGTGTTTGTTGCTCTGGGTGCTGGAATGGGTCGGGGGATATGAAACCGCTACGTGGGCTCAAGTTCTCTCTTACATGTCCGTGGTCACGCACTTCGCGTCATTTGGCAAAGGGGTGCTGGACAGCAAAGACGCAATCTTTTACCTGACACTGATTTTCCTGGGATTATTTTTCACCGCTCGCTCCATGGAATCTCTGCGCTGGAGGTCGTAAGTGAACACACAGTTGCTCAAGGCCAGACAGACGAAGTATGCGGCGTACGCGACGGTCTATATCCTGGTGGTGGTCAGCGCCGCGGCTGTCGCGAATGTTTTGGCAAATCGCTACAACAAGTCTTATGACGCGACCTCGAACAAACGTTATAGCCTGTCGGAGCAAACCGCGAAGATTGTGAAGGGATTAAAACAGGACGCGACCATTACCTACTTTGCCCAGAGCACGCACTTCCAACAAGGGAAAGATTTGCTCGACGAGTACAAGAATCTTTCGCCCAAATTGCAGGTTGAGTACATTGATCCCGACAAAAAGCCGGAAATCGCTCGCGAAGCTGGCATCAAGAACTATGGCACGGCAATAGTGCAGATTGGCGCCAGGAAAGAGGAAGCCAAGAGCCTGACGGAAGAAGGCATTACAGGCGCATTTATCCGAGTCCTGAAAAACAATACGCGAACCGTCTGCTTCGTCGCCGGCAGCGGTGAACACCAGATCGACGATACCGATCGGAATGGTTATTCGCGATTCAAGGAGATAGTGGCGAAGGATAACTATGAGGC
>JALYXE010000544.1 GCA_030947265.1 Acidobacteriota bacterium | reverse complement strand
TCCAGTACGACGTTGTTATCAGGCGCGCGGCCTATAGTGGCAACGCCCTGGGGTAAAAAGCTGTACTGCCATTGCCGACCACTTGCATCTGTAATTTTCAGGAATGCCATGTTGAATGAATCGAATTCGCGACTAACGCGAGGTTTGATCTGCCAAAGATCGACAGACCAAACTACCGTGGGAGATCGATGCAAAAATATTCTTCGTCGATCCTAGCAGCATGATTTAGCTGTGACAACTAAATACGTTTATAAGAGACAATAGCGCTCGAATTAAGTATTATCTACTTCTTCCCGCAAACCGACATCCGGAGGATTGCTTCATGAGTAACCTTCCTCGCTACGCAGCTATTTTGGCGCTCGGTCTTGGCTGCGCTTGTTTTCACGCAGCAGCGAACTCACAAACAAAGCCCACCAGCAAAGCGCCAACCGGAAGCGTCTCTGGCCGCGTAACCATTCACGGAAAAGCAAAAGCCGGAATAATCGTAAGTCTGCGTAATTCGGACTTTGGGCCTCAGCAGGGATTCCTATTTAAAGGCACAACTGGTCCCGACGGCAATTATCGTATTGCCGACGTGCCGGCCGGCACTTATCAACTGAGGCCAATGGCTCCCGCATTTGTTGTCTCCGATGCGGGTGCCTTCGGATCAGGAGGCAAGACATTGGTCCTGGCGGAAGGCGAAAGTGTGGGCAGTATAGACTTTTCGATCGTACGTGGCGGCGTCATCACAGGGAAGGTTGCTCGCGCGGATGGAAGGCCCATTATCGAAGAGCGTATTACTGTGATGCCCGCCGAGCAAAAGGATCAACGCGGACCCATGGGCTACAGCGGATCTTTTCAGACGGACGACCGAGGAGTTTATCGAATCTATGGCCTACCGGCGGGGCGATATATAGTGGCCGTAGGACAAGCTAACGATGGTTTCTCGGACGTTAACCCGGCAAGGCTTTCCTTCCAGCGGCTTTTCTATGCTGATGTTACTAATCCGAACGAAGCCAAGGTAATCGAGCTTGGGGAAGGCGGTGAGGCGACGAATATTGACATCACTATCGGGGAAATTGTTCCCCGGTTTGCGGCTTCCGGAATAGTCGTCGACGGTGAAACAGACCAGCCGCTTGCGAATGTGAGATTAGGTGTTCAAAGGATAATGGGTGAAGGCAACGCTTCTTTCACCGGCCCAATGGCAGCGTCAAACAGTCATGGCGAATTTCGCCTGGAAAACATAACCCCAGGAAAATATGCGATTCTCATCCTGCCACAGCAGAATAGCGACATGCGTAGCGAGGGGGTGCCCTTCGAAGTAGTCGATCAGGATGCGACCGGATTAATGCTCAGGGCCTCAAAAGGAGCGACTGTGACAGGAACTGTCGTGCTCGAAGGAAATCCCGACAAAACCGTGCTTGCTAAAATAGCGCAATTGCGCGTTCAAGCCTTTGTTCGCGGGGAGGGCGTCAATGTTGGTTTCGGACAAGTTTCTCAAGTGGGTCCGGACGGAAGTTTTCGGATCGGGGGCTTGCCGGCGGGAACAGTGAACTTTTCACTGGGAGCGCAAGACCGCAGCCTGCTCACAGGATTTATGATTGCACGGGTTGAGCGAGACGGTGTTGTCGAATCTCGTGGACTGGACGTCAAATCTGGCGAGAAGATTTCGGGTGTCAAAATCTTCATTAGCTACGGTAGCGGCATCGTTCGTGGCTCAGTGAGATTGGAAAATGGTCCTCCCCCAGCGGACGCGCATTTCACAGTTCGACTCACGAGAGCAGGCGATAACATATCTACTTTGCAACCGCGGGAGCTGGACGCGCGAGGGCATTTCATCCTCCAAGGCATTCCCGCGGGATTCTATGATTTGCAGGTCAACTCTTTCATACCCGGCTTACGCGGGAAACCTCCTTCTGCAAAGCAAAGAATCACAGTAACCGAAGGAGCGGTGACTGAGGTTGAATTAATAATTGATTTGAAATCGGACCCCGGGCTATCTCCCTAGTCCATGAAACGGCACTTTATTTAAGTACTGATGGAAAGCGAGATGAGAAGATTTCGTACTTCTTTGGTCGTGAGGCTTGCCATAATTATGGCGTTCTCACTAAATGTAAATGCGCAATCCCAACGAGACGAATCGTCAGCTTCGCCGAGTACGGGGACAATAACGGGACACGTAACTACTGAAAACGGTGAACCGCTTCCGAACGCCACTGTATACTTGCGCGGATCAACGCCGCTTTTTCAACCTCGTATGGTGGCTGCCGATGGCAACGGGAACTTCCAGTTCAGCGCTCTGGATCCTCTGCTTTATGGGATTTTGGCGATGGCACCCGGCTACGTCGCCCCGATGCGCGATCCGGACAATCCAGCCGCCTATTATCGAGTCGGCGACTCAGTGAGCATAAGCCTGGTCAAGGGCGGCGTGGTTACCGGAACAGTCTTGTCTTCTTCCGGAGACCCCGTGGTCGAAGTCTCTGTGCGGGCTATGCTCATTCGCGACGCAGGTGGTCAGCAGCCAAAATACACGGCATACGGATCATCCATGGTAACCGATGATCGCGGTGTCTACAGGATCTACGGTTTGTTACCCGGTACCTATGTGATCTCGGCAGGCGGCCGCGGCTCATTCACTGTGAATGTGTTTGGCGGTGATGCGCCAACCTACGCTCCGTCTTCAACTCGCGACACAGCCTCGGAAATCGCTGTGAGAGCCGGGGAGGAGACAAGCGGTATCGACATTCGGTACCGCGGTGAGCCCGGGCATATTGTTAGCGGAAGCGTTACCGGACTCACTGATCCCAATTCGCCACATCAGACCAATATTAATTTAATGCAAATTTCAAACGGTCTACCTCAGGCGAGCGCGTACACAGTTCAGGCGCCTAACAGCAAAGGCTTTACATTTTATGGCGTAGCCGATGGTGAGTACGATCTAACTGCGCAATACTTTATAGTTCCAGGCGAATACACGACCTCCGAACCCAGGCGGGTAACAGTTAAAGACGCTGACATAACGGGTATAGAATTAACGTTAAAACCGCTTGCATCCATCAGCGGACACGTAACATTGGAAACCTCGGACGCGCTCGAGTGCAAGAACAAGCGTCAACCATTGTTCTCTGAAACTCTGGTGATGGCACGCAGAAACGAGAAGAGCACACCGAAAGATCAAGGACGGCCGTTAAGTTTTTCCCTGGCACAGGGTTCGCCCAATAAGTCAGGTGATTTTGTGTTGCGAAATCTCGCGCCTGGCCAATACAGTCTAAACGCCCGCTTCTTCGCCAAATACTGGTATCTCCGATCAATCAACCGAGACACCTCCTCGGCTCCGCCCGGTGGGCAAAAAGTTGGACCAGCCAGCCGGCCAACTGAGGCGGCGGCGCGAAATGCGATCAATCTGAATTTTGGCGAACTCATTAAGGGCATGACGTTGACGCTTGCGGAAGGCGCGGCTTCGCTTCGCGGGATGATTAAGCTTGCAGCTGGAGAGAACCTGCCACCGATGGTTTATCTACATCTTGTTCCCGCGGAAAAAGAAAACGCCGAAGACGTATTGCGGTTTTTTGTTGCCGAGATAAATTACGATGGTACGTTTGCATTCAACAATTTGCCCCCTGGTCGTTATTGGGCACTTGCTCAGGTGTCGCCAGCGAATGAATCACATTCGGATTCGAAACTGCGTGCGCCAGATGAAGCGCAAACACGTGCGCAATTGCGACGCGCAGCCGAGGCGACCAAAACAGAGATTGATCTCAAGCCCTGTCAGAATGTTACTGATTACCGGTTGCAACTTGCCCGCGCGTCACTCAAGGACTGACGAATTGTTAATCTCTGCATCTGTGTTACGCACGGTTGATCCCAAACATTAGTAGTAGCGGAAAGTCAAGGCGGAAAACTCAGGGCGTTTGTGTTGCTTTTCATTCCCTAAAGTTATGCATTGGAATGCTTGACGCTTAGCAAGACCGTTGTTAGACTTCACCCACTTGCCAGTTAGGGCCCGGCGCTTTACTGCGTCGCTCGGATTTCCCCCAGACCCGCGCGTGCGGCGCAGTCTGATTTTCAAATCTATGGAGGTGCTGCGGTGGGCTTCAAAGTAGGCCAGAAAGTCGTTTATCCCAATCACGGTATAGGGACCATCGAGCAGATCGAGCAGAAGCAGATAGGCGCCTTCTCACTTCCTTTCTATACGCTTCGTCTTGCTGCCAACAACTCCCTGGTACTCGTCCCCGTTTCAAACGCTACGGAGGTCGGTCTTAGATCACCAATCTCTTCGGGTGAATGTGAAATGCTTTTCAAAGTGTTGGCGGACGATTTCTCGTTTCCGGCTAACGATTGGAAGGACCGGTTCAAGGAATTCTCGGAGAAGATGCGCACCGGAGATATCTTTGAAGCGGCGGACGTGCTAAAGCATTTGACTTATCTAAGTCACCTCAAGCCTCTTTCATTTCGCGAGCAACGGATGCTTGAGCGAGCGCGCTATCTGGTGGTTTCCGAATTGGCCGCCGTTTGCCGCCAGCCGGAATGCAATATCGAGCCGCGTGTAGAGCAAGCTCTCACTCGCGCCTGCGCGAAGCATGATCGCCGGCCAGCGCGCGCTCGCGCAGCAGGAGCTGCCGCAGGCCATTGATCCCTGGACCGAAGCATCTTGCTCAAGGCGACAAACTCCCAAACAAGACCTCAAATCACTGGGTTTTGATACAGTTCCC
>JALYXE010000536.1 GCA_030947265.1 Acidobacteriota bacterium | reverse complement strand
ACCCAACCCAGTCGCGCCGTTGGCGCTCGAGCGGGGGCAAGCCACCCTTCCTAACCTGCAAATTGGCAGGGCTTGAGTCGTCCTTTTGGGGTCGCGGAATATGTCGCAGACCAAAGCTTGACAAGTCACCGAACTCCAAGCGGTGTCGCACAAGGTTCAACTCCTCGTCTAAACGGATCTTGCCGAAAGCGGCTCTCCCAAACCTCAATATAATTGAGGAGGCGGGCGCCGTACTTACGTTTTAGTCTCGGCTTTCGCCACAATGCGTATGAAGGAGCGGTGGGCACTCATACTTAGCCGCCTGGCCCATGAAGTCTGAAACTCAGGCTGGTTGGAAGTCGCGAGGTTTTCTGTTTCGACTAGATCGAATCCTGCATTCCTGTAGACCTTGACCAACATAGTGTGGATGTAGCTAGTGTCCAGATCTGGCAGTCCCAGGCGATCTACCTCGCTGCGGTCTCTTTCGAAATCTATGCCGATATTATAAGTGGCTGTTTAATTTTAGCCGTTCACGCCGCTGCCATGTCCGCTTCGCTAATATCGAAGTTGGCAGAAACTTTTTGCACGTCATCGTGGTCTTCGAGGGCTTCCATTAGCTTCAGCATTTGCCTGGCCTCAGATCCCTCCAACTTTTTGTACTCCTTAGGAACCATTTCTACTTCAGCCACCTGCGGTTCTACTCCTGACTTCTTGACGGCATCAAGAACACGATCGAAATCGCCGGGGGCGGTTATGATTTCGAAATTGTCCTCGTCGTCGCGGAGATCTTCGGCGCCTGCATCAGTAACGATCTCGAACAATTCGTCTTCTGCTTTCGCATTCCTGGCGACTGCGATATAACCCTTCTTCTCAAACATCCAATTCACCGCGCCGGCTGCGGCGAGGTTGCCGCCATTTTTGGAAAAGATGTGCCTAATCTCTGCCACTGTGCGGTTGCGGTTGTCAGTCATTGATTCAATCAACAGAGCCACGCCGCCTGGTCCGTACCCTTCGTAAGTGATCTCCTCATAATTAACGCCCTCTTCCTCGCCGGTGCCACGACGAATTGCGCGCTCGATTGTGTCGTTGGGCATATTACCGGCCTTAGCGTCAAGGACTGCTTTACGCAGGCGAGCATTTCCTTCCTGATCACCGCCCCCGGTGCGAGCTGCAACTGTTATTTCCTTGATGAACTTGGTAAACAGCTTGCCGCGCTTGGCATCCAGCGCGCCTTTTTTGTGCTTGATACTGTGCCACTTAGAGTGTCCAGACATTAACTTGGGTCCTTCTGGAATTAGCGCTGTCGAGTTTGCAGGCTGGCAATATATCACAGGACTCAACTTGACATTAATGCCGCAAAAGCGCACATCAGAAAAACCGGGCCGGGCGGTTTACGCTTCGCTGTGTTTCTAACTCATAGCCGGTAAATGTGTAGCAGATTTGTAAGCGGCATTCCCCAATCGCCGGGTCAATTCTCTCGCGCGCCGGAGCACAAGTGCGCTCTCTAAACGATACAGTTTGTTTTTTCTCTGTTTAGATAGCGGACTTGTCCGCCTTCGTTGGCGCCAAGGAATTGCGCGCCAGGCGCAGCTGGGCAGTAAGCACCACATTCCAGGAACTCACGCGAAGAATACAAGTCGCCACCCTCGCAACAGCGTTCCCGCGATCGCCGCCTGGAATAGCCACAGGATAATAAACGCCACCAGGGGCGAGATATCAAAAGTTCCGAGCGGCGGGACCATACGGCGCAACGGTCCCAGCAAGGGCTCAGTGGCGTTGACAAGCAAACGCATCACGCGATTTGTGTAGGTAACCATTCCCCAGGAAAAGACTATGCGGATGAAGATCAGCAATATGTAAGAACTGATCAGCCCATAAAGTACATATCCTATAACCGGAACGATCGCGTGCTCGCCAAGACTCGTAAGGATTCCGGCAAGTGTGTTAGCCATGCTCGAAACAAGCTGCAATGAAAACCATCCCAGCAGCACCGCCAGCAACATCGTGACGAGCGGTGCATATTTCGCATCCACTCCCAGGCCTACAAGTGCGCGGCGTACCGGCATGATAAAAGGATCTGTGAGACGACGAATAGTCAGCGAGCTCCAACCAAATGGATTTAGATCAGCCTGGTTCGCAATCAAACGCAACAGCGTTAACACGATGACGGTAAGAATGACGGCAATGACCGCCCAATTAATGAACCAGTAGACTCGGCCGAGGATGATCATAATGTTAGTCCAACAAACTTAAGTTGGTTTAGGGCGTACAACATTCTAGAGGCGTTTGCCAAATATTGCAGTACCCACGCGCAGCATGGTCGCCCTTTCTTCAATCGCAATCTCAAAGTCGTGGCTCATGCCCATCGAAAGCTCGCCGGAACGTTGACCGAAACTACCCTGTGCCTGCAATTGATCGCGCAACTCGCGCAAGGTCTTGAAGAACGGACGTCCACGTTCCGCATTTTCAAAGTAAGGCGGCAAGGTCATCAATCCAATCAATCGAAGTCGCTCACATGCGGCGGTAGCCTCCAGTAATCGAGGTAATTCGCGAGGGTCGATTCCAGTTTTACTCTCTTCGCCACCCAGATCTATTTGAATTAATACCGGCAGCTCTTCTCTTCCCTCTGCCGCGCACAAACGATCCAGACGTTGCGCTAGCGCGACGGAATCAAGCGAATGAATGACGTCGAAAAGGTTAACGGCGCGCCGTGCTTTGTTTGCTTGAAGATGGCCTACGAGATGCCATCGAGCAGACTGGCGTCCCAGCTCAAGTATCTTTTCTTCTGCTTCCTGCACTCGATTCTCTCCCAGCTCAGTCATGCCTAAACTAATCGCCGCCCTCAATGTTTGTGCTGGATGGGTTTTGCTGATTGCAATTAGCGTTATTTCGTCAGGGGAGCGATTGCACTGGCGGGCCGCTGTATCAACTCTATCGCGAACGTGCGCGAGTCGTTCTCGCAGGCTTGATAAAGGCTTTAGGCTCTTGGCCATTTGGTTGTCATCGGAATAGACCCGAAGCGTAAAAGAGAGAGAGAGTTTACTGGATGCCGCGCACTTTTTACAGCGGTTGACTTGGCAAATAATCTTTTCTTGACACTTCTCTAAACGCATTCGCATAATGAATTCATCGCATGCGGATGTGGCGGAACTGGCAGACGCGCAGGTCTCAGAAGCCTGTGATGGAGACATCGTGGAGGTTCAAGTCCTCTCATCCGCACCAGCATCTTGGTCAGAAAAAAGCGAGCCCACTGTTACGGCCCGCTTTTTTCGTCCTTAATTTTGGAACTAAAGCAATTCCAAAGCGTCTAAATAATTCCCAAGCGTCTAAAAAAGTTGCCACAGCAATATTGAGCACGGTGTTTTGTTATCAGAGACCAGGTTTAGAGCATCAAAGGGGTGAAATGAAAGCTGAACACGCTACCGCAGTCGACCCAGGCAGGAACCGCCGATTACAGAAATCGTCCAAAGCGGGCGCAGCTGTTCACTTAAGAATAGCCGAAAAGTCAGAGCGAAATTCGGTATACAGCCTTGTTGATCTGGCCTCCGCGCTCCTGATCAGAGCCGAAACGGTGGCCCATGACCTGGAGTTTGCCCAGCAATCCAAAAGATTGGCTCTCAATGTTTCCGAGGGTATCGACTTCTATGCGGAGTCAGAGCGGTTTGAGACTTTTCTGATTAGGCTGGCCCTTGACGAAACCGGCGGAAATCAGGCCCGAGCAGCACGCCTACTGAACATAAAACCCACCACACTCAACTCAAAAATCAAGCTGCATGGCATCGAGTATTGATCCCAACCTGAGAGGAGGCTGAAGTTTAGTCGTTAGTTTTGTGTTGAGAGTGTCGCAGCACGATTCCGAGGCGGGGCGGATCACCACCTGGGTAAGGAAAGGGCAGGCTAGTTTTCACGCAGCCCCGTTGGCCGGGGCAGAGTCCACAGC
>JALYXE010000534.1 GCA_030947265.1 Acidobacteriota bacterium | reverse complement strand
GGGTTACACCGATCTATTTCACCTTGCGCCTGCCATCGTCGGAGCAATCATGTTCATCGTCGGTTTAACTTTATGTTGGAAGCAGCGAGAGAAGCTAACATCCACAAAAACGGCCGAACTCTGAGGTCGCTGAGGAACGCCGATAACTGGAAGTCATTTGCCCTGCCGAGCGGTGATGGCTACTTCAACCTACAAACCGAAGACATAGGCGACGTCCCGGTACGCCTTTTTCTAACACCGTCATTGCTGAGCGAGGCGGAAGATACTCTGTACAGGCAGATCGTAAATGCCACGCGTTTCCCGAGCGTTAAGTTGGTAGTGATTACACCCGATGTCCACTACGGCTACGGCGTTCCGGTTGGGTGCGTAATTCTGACGGGCGCGAACAATGGCGCCGTAGCGATGGGGCCGGTCGGATACGACATCGGGTGCGGGATGATGAGCGCGCGATCCGAGGTCTCAGCCGATCAGGCGACACCGCAAAAGAAATTAGAATTCAATCGCGCCGTGATGGCGCGAGTTTCAATGGGCGCGGGTGGCAAAAGTCATCGGTTGGGCCGACTCTCGGAGGCGGAGTTTAATAATCTCGTTCGGGGTGGCGCTGAATACTACACAGAAAAGTATGGCGCGTCTTTTGATCGGAGCCGCGCCGAGAGACATCGTATTCCGGTCGCGGACGATTGGACCATTCCCAAGGGTGGTAAAGGAAGACCTGAACGTGGAATGGACCAGCTGGGAAGTTTGGGAGGCGGCAATCATTTCATTGAGTTGCAGCGTTCGGAAATGACAGGAACGCTCTTTGTGCAGGTGCACACCGGGAGTCGCGGTTTTGGCCACGGTCTGGCGACGAATTATTTTGAGATGGCGCGTCAGGAGCGGCCAGACGCAGTTACCGATATTGACCTTGGATACTTCACTCCAGAGTCGCGCCATAACAAGGATTATCTGAACGCTGTGGCGGCGGGCGGCAACTATGCCATCCTGAACCGGCTAATAATTTTTGAAGCCGTCGCCGCAGCTTTTCGGGAAGTTTTCTCGTCCGACCTGGACTTGATCTACGAAATCAGTCACAACCTAGTCCAAAGAGAATCACATCCGGATTTCGGCGATGTATGGGTTCATCGCAAAGGCGCGACGCGCGCTTTCCCGGCGGGACACCCGTTTCTAAAAAATACGGTCTGGGCAGATGAAGGCCATCCCGTGTTGATTCCGGGAAGCAACATGGACTACAGCTACATTCTTCGTCCTCTGCCTGGTGCAGTTAAGAGTGGCTTTTCAGTAAACCACGGAGCGGGTCGCAAGCTTTCGCGGAGTCAGGCCTCGCGCACGTTGTCGCAGAGGCAGATTGATGATGAATACGCCGCCGCCGGAATCCTCGTAAACATTGATGGACGCGTGCCACTCGACGAAGCCGCACCTGCTTACAAATCTTCGGAAGAGGTTTTGCGCGCGGTCACGGAAGCGGGTTTAGTAGAAGTTGAGCACACGCTTTGGCCGCTGGCATCCCTTAAAGGAGTAGACGAAAGAAGACGGGCCAAAAGGGAAAGGGTAAAAGGGAAAACAAGAAAATCTAACCGACACTATTAGTATGGCTGTGCCACCTGATGTGCGGAAAGGCTTTGCCTTTCCGAGGCAATTTTTGTTTAGAGGCTACGCCTCCGTTCGAGGCTCAGCCTATCACCAATATTCAATTACTCTTAGCGGAAAGGCGCAGCCATTCCGCACATCAAGCGGCACAGCCGAACAATCAGTAGACTCAGTCAAAAGAGTCAGGGTTCGGCGAGGCATTATCCAAGCCTTCACATTGCGCGGTTGATGCAAAGAGGTCCTCTTACATGCGCTGGGATCCGTAAACGAACTGCACGTAGATATTTTCCGGTGCGGCGAGATTTAGGCGACATCGCATAGAAACCGAATAGATGAAGATAGTTATCCCCGCAGGCACAGGTCAGGTAGGTTCCATTCTCGCTCGCGCATTTCACAAAGGCGGGCATGATGTCACTGTTCTGAGTCGCAAGCCGGCAAACGCTCCGTGGCGCGTGGTGCAATGGGACGGCGAGACATTGGGCAAGTGGGTTGCGGAACTAGATGGAGCGGACGTCGTTATCAATCTTGCGGGACAAAGCGTGAATTGTCGTTACACGAAAGAGAACCGCCGCATCCTCATCGACTCAAGAATTAAATCAACGCGAGTTGTCGGTCAGGCGATTGCGCAGGCGAAACCCTCGCCGCGCGTCTGGCTACAGGCCAGCACGGCGACTATTTATGCTCATCGTTATGATGCGCCCAACGACGAAGCAACTGGGATCATTGGTGGGTCGGAAGCGGGTGCGCCTGATACGTGGCGCTTTAGCATCGATATCGTGACGAAATGGGAACGTGAAGTGAATGAAGCGGCAACGCCGCTGACGCGCAAGGTCCTTATGCGCTCGGCAATAGTGATGAGCCCGGATCCCGGCGGCCCGTTTGATACTCTTCTGCGGCTGGTTCGGTTCGGACTTGGTGGACGTTCTGGAGATGGGAACCAGTATATATCCTGGATTCACGATCAGGATTTCATGCGGGCCGCGCTCTGGCTAATCCAACATGAGGAACTCGACGGACCGGTGAACCTGGCTGCACCAAATCCCCTGCCTAATTCCCAGTTCATGCAAAACCTGCGAGAAGCCTGGGGCATATCGTTTGGCCTTCCCGCCACAAAATGGATGTTGGAGCTTGGGGCATTTCTTCTAAGAAGCGAAACTGAACTAATCCTCAAAAGCCGTCGGGTTGTGCCAAGCCGGCTGCTTGAGTCTGGCTTCACCTTTCAATTTCCAACGTGGGACGAAGCTGCGCGCGATCTCTGCGCAAGATGGCGTGAAAAATAATGACTGCCCTACATTTGGTGCTTCACGATCAGGCTGGCGAGGCGTTCGGCGAAAGCAGGATCGATCGCCTTTAGTCTTTCTTGTTGTTCGAGTGCTTTGGCGGTGTTTCCCATCATAAGGTAGCTAATCGCGCAGTTGTAGTAATAAGAAGGATCGCGCGGATCGAGCGCAATTGCTTTCTCATGAAAACCAATGGCCTCCTTCGCTCGTCCGGCTTTGGAAAGCGTAACTGCGAGGCCGTCGTAAGGAAGAGAATATTGGGGGTTGCTTTTAATCAAATTTCGAAACACGAATTCTGAGTAGCGAAAGTTGCCCATCCGATCGTAAGTGACTGCCTGGTTATATCTTGCTTTGAGGAGTTTTGGATCCAGGACAACTGCCTTACTGAAAGATTCAAGGGCGCGCGGATATTGTTTCAACTCGCCCAGAGCCTCCCCCAGGTTGTTGTAACAGTTGGCATCGGAAGGATTCAAGGTAACAGCTCGTTGAAAGGAAATCACAGCATTCTCAAATTTTCTCTGGGCCATGTAGACGTTGCCAATTTTGAGATGGGCGAGACTTGCCGTTTTTGGTTGGGTCACGGATAGGGTGATGATCCGGTTGTAGGTTCGAATGGCCTCTTCAAAGCGTCCCTGGTCAAGGGCGGCCCGGCCAATGGCAAGAAGTTGTTGGATATCATTACTCGGGAGATTGGATGAATTGGCGGGCGCGGGCTTGGCCGGAATTTTACTGCGTGTGGTTTTTGCCGGTTGTTGCGCCCGCGCCTGAAAGCCGGCATAGGCCATAAGCGCAGCGGCAGCCAACAGCCCGACTATCTTTGTTAGTGCTTTTGCCCTTGCGTGGTCTTTGAAGTCCATGATAAAAGAGTGTCCCCTTTCGAAATAAACGGGTAATCAACAGAGAAAATTGGGAAAAGCGTGCGGATTCCTATTTTTCTTGTCACCACAACGTGTTGATGGGAAATCGTCAAGGAGGACTACCGCCCATGCGTAAGCTACTGCTGCTTTTCGTTATTCTATTGGTCTCGGCCCCGGCCGCTCTTGCCCAGAGCGATTATTCAAACTGGGAATTTTTCATCGGCTACGCGCACGAGCGTGCCAACAATGGTGCCGATCGATTGGACGTCAGAGGAAGATCCGTCTCAAGCACCGGAGCCACCTCTCGTGTCGACCTTGTTTCCAGGCGTGTGCCTTATAACGGGGTCAGCGGCGAAGTTGTAGCCAACGTACACCGCAATATAGGCCTGGTCGCAAATTTCGCGGCTACCTTTGCAAACACGAATTTCGTTGACAATCTGAGCGGGCGAAATTTCAACGCCAGGCTTTGGCGCTATACCGTGCTCTTCGGACCGCGCTTCAATTGGCGCAACTCATCGCCTTTCATTCCTTATGCGCATGCTCTGTTTGGAGCTACACGCTATCACGCGAATTTTCGCAACAACGATTTCACTTGTCCGAATACTGACCAAACTGCGTTTGCCATGGCTTTAGGGGCTGGGTTGGACATCAGGGCGAACAGACGTATTG
>JALYXE010000519.1 GCA_030947265.1 Acidobacteriota bacterium | reverse complement strand
GATTAATCCATTCCGTGTCTGAGAAATTAGATTCGGCTCGGCTTCCGTCACCATGGATCGTAATCACACGTATCTTGAATCCGCGGAAATCATAATCGGACTGGTACTGCCAAAGTATGCCGCCCTTACTGTTAAAGTTTGTCGACTCCGTCTGGTTTCCACTAAGGTCGTAGCTAATCCTTTGGTCTAACCGTGCTTCAGCCTCGATACAACTTCGATCCCGGAGACGTCTATAACGCGATTTTTTGATAACAACGGTTCGCACTGGGCCTCTCAGTTTCTGATCTTCCTTATCCTTAACAGCCAACGCTCCCACAAGATTTACTGGCAGATTTTGTTTCAGCGGTAAAGACGTCAAAAATTTTATGGGTACGGCGAAGTTCAAATGTTCCCCGCTGCTTAACCCCCCAACCGCAATGCCGATTACTTCTCCTCGACTATTAACCACAGGCCCGCCGCTAGAACCAGGTGAAATCGACGCATCAATTTGAATTAGGTCTGGATCTTTTCGGATCGCACTAATAATTCCTTTCGAGAAAGAACCCGTCAGTCCCTCCGGATTGCCAGAAACGTAGATGTCATCTCCAACTGCATCTTGACGTGACATGTTGAGCGACAGTGCGGAAGTCGACTCTTGAATAACCCTGAACACACAGACATCGTGGCTAAGATCGACACCAAGAATCTCGGAGACTTCATAACTCTTTCCCGTATGCACGACCTCTATGGATCCTCGCCAAGCGCGCTTAAAAACGTGTAGGTTCGTCGCTACCAACCCGGGACCAAAAAAGAAACCGCTACCTTGCGCTAGCAACTATCCGTCAGTGTCCTTCGTTCGAATGACCACCAGGCTGCGGGTCACCTTTTCCGCAATCTGGCGGGCCGTTAGACCAGGCGCTTCTTTTGAGGAGCGTCGTGTCTGTGCTTCTAGAGGGAGAGTAAAAGCGACAATTGCGGCAATTACCAGGGTTCCTCTTGCTGAAAATGTGCGTTGACCCATTGAGAATGTCTCAGGAACGATGTGTCCATGAATTCGGCGAGGATATTCTACATATTTCTTTGACTCGACCAAACATTAGAGTCAAGCATGTAATCAGGGTAGTGTCCGAGCTCAAGTTAGCCGGAAGCATTCAACGAGCCTGCTGTGAGTTTCAGAAGTAAATGCGAACGAGAGGGTCAAAACGGGGTGTTTTCACAGAAGAGAATGCGAATATACAAGAGTAGATGCGAATGATTTCAGAATATACAGAAGAAGATGCGAACGATTTTTAGCGAGGCGCTCGGTTATTGCCGTGCTGACGCCGGTAGGAGCGTAGATACCAGAACGGTTGGGCAACATGCCAGGTCGCGGTGATCGCCCCATGGAGATTCACGCAAACAAACTTGCAGGGCGAACCGGCGCCTACCGAAGAACTCAAGATCTCTTTCGGTCACGGTACTTACGCGCCCGGATTCGATCGCCGCATCGGTTCGATGCACACCACCGCCTCAACCCCGGCCGCGAGTCGTCATAGAATATGACTCTGCAGCGCGGATGCTCGCAGCGGCGCAGCCGTGCACGCTGAGCCAGATCACCGAAGAGGACCACTGCATCTTGCGCGATGGTAGCGAATGCTGAGGCCGCCGTGGGGTGACGCCAACGCATGGACTTCGCGTTACCGTCGAGTTCTCTTACCAGATTCGGTTGGCAAGCGCTGCCATTGATCAAGCGAATATCGACGATACGAGGAGCCGTGTCGGCGAGGACGGCTTCGGCCACTCTCCAGATCGCGCGACGAAGCGTCTTGGCCCGCCGCAAATCTTCCGACGCAACCCTTACTCTTGAGAGCTGTAGCGGGCTGAGTGACAACCATCGTTGAAGCTCTGAAGGCGACGTAAGCCGTTCATACTTTGTTCCCCATCCCATATCGCCCGTCTGGGCGAAATCCAGGCACAGACGCCCGACGAATTTGAAATCTTTAGCGATAGCCACCGATAAACCTCGGCTCAAACACAAAATGTTGTTTGGATGGGCGTCATGGGTTATACTCATGACGCATTATTCGTAATAACACTATCCCAATTCCCGCAGCTATGGAAGGAGGCAATGCAAAGACTTCTGTTTCTGATCGCTATCGTGATTGGGTTCGGATCTATCGCGAATAGCACCCAGTTCGCCGGAGCAACTTCGGGACCAATTTCCTTTCAGGAAGACAAGATGAGTCAAACCAAGGATAGGAAAGGTAATCAAAAGGCTGGAATCACAGAGGAGGCAGCAGCTTTGAAGACACACGCAAAGGCCACGTTCGCTTTGAATGCTTGGGACGAGAAACCCTACAACGAGATGAACGGTCTCCCCAAGCTTACACGCGCCAGCGTGACCAAGTCTTATCAAGGAGACATCAAGGGAGAGGGGAAGCTTGAGTCCTTAATGATGTACCGTGACGATGGCTCGGCCAGTTTCCTCGGTCTGGAGCGAGTGGTGGGCAGCGTTAGTGGTCGCTCGGGGAGCTTTGTGCTTCAGCACAGCGGCACATTCAAGGGTGGCGTGGCGACGGTTACATTGCTTGTTGTTCCAGGTTCTGGAACCGGAGACCTGCGCGGGCTGCAAGGGAACGGGGAATTTGCTGTCGGGCATCAACAGCCATATTCCATGACACTCGACTATGACTTCGAGTAATGTGCGGAATAAGGCACGGCAATGGCTCTAAACATTTTCACTTCGTATATTCAAACGCGCGATCTTACGGCTCCGTTATTTTGACGATTCGCGCTACTCCAAGCGGAGCACAGCAAGATTCAGAATCGACTCGATAAGCTGTACGAAGATCGACTCGATGGTTTTATTGAGCCCGCCTTCTTTGAGCGCAAGGCGCAGGAGTGGCAGAAAGCGCAGAAGCGTTTGACGGATCAAATAGCGGAACACCAAGCCTCAAATCACAACTATTTTCAAGACGGTGTTCGTCTGCTCGAACTCTCGAAAAAGGCCTATTTCCTGTTTGAAAAACAAAATCCCAGCGAAAAGCGCCGACTGCTCGATTTTGTGTGTTCGAACTCAACATGGAAGCATCAAACTCTCACTTGCTACATTCCGCCAATCTTTTGATCTGCTTGCCGTTACTAACAGAGCGTGGCAAAGAGAAAAGGCCGCCGGAACTGACTCCAGCGACCCTCGTCCAATTTGGCTCCGCAGGTAGGACTCGAACCTACAACCCTTCGGTTAACAGCCGAATGCTCTGCCATTGAGCTACTGCGGAATGAATGGCGGCTGCAAAGCGTTCGCTATCGCGCTGAGCAGGAACGGTTTTTATAACAAAACGCTGCGAGCATGGTCAAGGTGGCATCATTCGAGACTAGTCTCCCGCTGTGAGAAATTGCGTGGCAAAGTAAAGCGAGCCACAAGATCGCAGCGCAGCCGAATCGAGCTTTGTTCGG
>JALYXE010000515.1 GCA_030947265.1 Acidobacteriota bacterium | reverse complement strand
GCATCGCCTTGAAACTGGAAAACTCCCGCGTACGTGTTCTCGAGGCGACCCTCGAACCTGGAGTTAAGGAAAAGATGCATTCGCATCCTGCCTATGTCATCTATGTCATCGCCGGCGGAAAGGTGCGCAACCACGGCGCTAATGGCACGGTCACTGAAACCGAGTTCCATACAGGCGACGTTATCTATCGTGAGCCGATAACGCACTGGGCTGAGAACATCGGCAATACAACCATCCGACTTGAGCTGGTGGAGCTTAAGAATTAGGCGCCGCACTTCCGACGTTGAACTTAAACTTTGAACTGCACGCGGTGCGCAGCGACAGACATAGACACGACCCAACTGCTACCGAGACGATGCGGAAACTCAGATCCAAAAGGAGGTTCGGTTTCTCGGGATCACTGAGTTTTCGCATCGTCTCGGTAGCGGGAGGTGGTACTGACTTCATTGCCCACGTCCCCGCTTCTGCACACTGCTAACTATCGAAGCAGCGCGGTATACTCACGGCACAACTTCTAACAATTGACGGGCCAAAGCGCCGCCTGGCCGGCGCACTCCAAATTAAGGTAAATTAATCTCGCAAGACGAAAGGACTCTTACCGTGACATCATCGCATTCATTAACACAAGAGCGACGGATTGGCCGTTGCGTGGTGTTGCTGCTAGCTGCAATGTTGCTCGGCAGCGCCGGTTGCTCACAATTCAGAAATGAAAACAGCGCCGCGGCTACCGGAGGTGGACACACAAGTAGCGCGCCAGACAACTCAAATCCTGCGCCGTCTTCGCCGTCTTCAGCCGGTGCAGAAAGACCAACGACCTGGGACGCGAGCGCCGCCTCGCTAAACGCTAAAGATGGAGAGACGGTGACCCTCGCGTGTTCGCCGGCAGGCACAGCGCATGCGGTTTGGGGCAGCGACATCTATACGGCTGATTCATCGATCTGCACGGCTGCCGTGCATAGCGGATTGATAACTTATCAGCAAGGCGGCACCGTCACCATCGAATTGCGCTCAGGCAGGCCTGCCTATGGCGCCAGTGAGCGAAACGGCGTGACGACCAGCGATTATGGCTCATATCCGCACAGCTTCGTTTTCAAAACTCCAAACACCGAGGCGGTCATACGAGAAGCGGACGAGCAAACACCGGTGCTGTGGAATACGTCGTCTTTAATGGTCGGCGCCGAAACCGGCAAGACCTACAAATTCAAATGTCCTCCCGTTGGCAAAGGAGGCTCGGTGTGGGGCACCGACACCTACACCGCTGATTCGTCGATCTGTAACGCGGCGGTCCATGCCGGCAAGTTGACTATGGAGAGCGGCGGTTTGGTAACCATTGAGCTACGGCCCGGAGAGTCTTCTTATAAAGGCAGCACGCGAAACGGAATCAAGACTAATGACTACGGGGCATACGGTCGCAGTTTCGTGGTGAAGTGAGTCGCACGACGCAAATTCCTACGCCGCGCTGGGGAATAAAAGGTTGGGATCCTCGTTCGCTATGTCCAAACTTCGCGTGCACAGTTTCTCTCTTTCAATCGATGGCTTCGGGGCGGGGCCGAATCAGGATCTGGAGAATCCGCTCGGTGTGGGCGGGCTCAAAGTGTTTGACTGGTTCTTTCCCACGCGCACCTGGCAGCGGATGCACGGCGGTGAAGATGGCGAGAAGGGCGTTGACGACGATGTTGCCGCACGGGGTTTTGAGAATATTGGCGCGTATATTCTCGGGCGGAATATGTTTGGTCCAGTGCGCGGCGCTTGGCCCACGGGGCCGGATGAGTGGAAAGGTTGGTGGGGAGACGAACCGCCGTATCACACACCGGTCTTTGTGCTCACACATCATCCGCGTGCTCCGCTCGAGATGAAGGGCGGCACCACATTTCACTTCGCTACTGACGGCATTCAGTCTGCCCTTAAGCAGGCAAAGGATGCGGCGGGCCATCAGGATGTGCGATTGGGAGGCGGAGTCTCTACGATTCGGCAATATCTGAGTGCGGGACTAATTGACGAGTTACATCTGGCAATTGTGCCGGTC
>JALYXE010000506.1 GCA_030947265.1 Acidobacteriota bacterium | reverse complement strand
TGATTGACGTGCGCATTGATTGAAAGGTTCTCACATGGCATTTTCAAGAATATTAAGCACCCAACACCTGCTATGTAATTACTCTACTATGAAAGTCTCTCAGGTTGGGAAGGGCGGTTTACCCCCGCTCGATGTTAGCTAGGCTCGACGTTCGAGTTTTCACACAGTCCTACCGCAAGGTGGTACAGACCTCATGGTCCGAGACTGGCCCATTACTTGAAATCACTGTCCACTAAACTACGCCTTGCATTCTCTCAACGTCCAAAACACCGGGAACACCCTTGATAGAACTGATAACTTTATCCAGGTGCTTTACATCAAAGACCTCAACCGTCACCTCGATATGACCTTTCTCATCTGAGGCGACCGAGGCCCGGGCATCGCGAATGCCCGTTTTCATATCCGAGATTGCGCCGGTGATGCCCGCGATCATACCGGTGCGATTCTCTGTTACCGCCAGCAATTTGACCGCATAAGCCGTCTTCTCAGGCCGGCCGGCCCACTCAACTTCGACGATACGTTCTCGATTGATCATTAATTGCGCCACGTTCTTACAACGCCTGGTATGGACCGCGACGCCTTTTCCGCGAGTGACATAGCCAACGATCTCTTCGCCGTGCAGAGGATTGCAGCAGCGCGCCCGCGTCACCATTAAATCATCGACGCCGCGTACCACGATTGAATCATCACCCAACCGAATAAGACGTTTAACCGCTCGAACGCCGCTACGCAAACGTGACTCTTTTTGTTTGTCGAGCTGCTCAAACTGTTCTTGACCCAGATATTTCGCAATTACATTGCGTGGAATCAGTTTGCCGTATCCGATAGCCGCCAGAAGGTCTTCGACACGCCCGTAACCATATTCATTAGCTACTCTCTTCATTTCACCGTCGGCGTCACCAAAAAGCTTCTTTGTCGAAAGTTGAAACCTCGCCGCCTCTTTCTCGAATAACTTTCTGCCGATCTCTATCGATTCAGTCCGCTGTTGTTCAGCTACCCAGTGGCGAACCCTGTTTCTGGCTCGCGATGTCACGATGAAATTGAGCCAGTCGCGCGAGGGGTGGGAATTAGGCGATGTAAGAATCTCGACGACCTCGCCGTTTTGTATCTGGCTGCGCAAGGGAACGATTCGGCCGTTGACTCGCGCCCCCGTGCACGTGTTTCCCACCTCGGAGTGGATCATGTAAGCGAAGTCTACGGCTGTGGCGCCTCGTGGCAGTTGAATGACCTTCCCCATCGGCGTGAAGGCGTAGACGTCCTTGGGATAAAGGTCAAGTTTCAACGAATCCAGAAAGTCGCGCGAGTCCTTAACCTCCTGAGTCCACTCGACCAGAGATCGTAGTGCCTGAAAGGCATTGTCGTCGTCACGCGCACCGCGTCTGCCTTCCTTGTATTTCCAATGCGCGGCAACGCCTTCCTCCGCAATTTGGTGCATGTCCTCTGTGCGGATTTGCACTTCGAAAGACTGGCCGTCGGAGCCAACGACCGAGGTATGAAGCGACTGGTACAGATTGTCGCGCGGTGTAGCAATCCAATCCTTTATGCGACCCGGCACCGGGCGCCAGGTGTTGTGGATTACTCCCAGCGCCGCATAGCAATGCCTCACTTCGTTTGGAGTAATCACTCGCGCGGCGACCAGATCATAAACCTGGTCCAGATCGATCTTTTGCCTTTTGAGTTTCTTCCAGATGGAATAAAGCCTCTTTACCCGACCTTCAACGCGCACGTAAGGCACTTCCGCTTCCGTCATCTTGGCCTCGATACGATCGGTTACGCCGTTGAGAAAAGCCTCGGTCTCGGCACGGCGCTTCTCAAGTTGTTCTGCCAACTCACGGTAGTCTTCCGGGTGCAGGTGACGAAACGCGAGGTCCTCCAGCTCGCCGCGGAGTTTGCCCATACCGAGCCGGTGAGCAATTGGCGCGAAGATCTCCATCGTCTCTTCGGCAATACGTTTCCGCTTTTCGGGATTGAGGTATTGAAGAGTTCGCATATTGTGGAGGCGGTCGGCCAGCTTGACGAGAACAATCCGTACATCATCAACCATAGCGAGCAGCATCTTGCGCACGTTTTCGGCCTGCTGTTCTTCACGAGAGATGTTACTGATTTGGGCTATCTTGGTAAGGCCGTCGACGAGATGGGCGATCTCTTCGCCGAAATATTTACGAATGGTCTCAAGATCTACGAG
>JALYXE010000486.1 GCA_030947265.1 Acidobacteriota bacterium | reverse complement strand
AAATAGAGCAGCTTAACGATGAAGACAGAAGGTTGTTAATAGCGGCAAGTGTTCAGGGTTATGAATTTGATTCAGCAGTGTTGGCGGAGGTGCTTGATGTCGATGCCGAACAACTTGAAGAAAGGCTGGCAGCGCTTGAAGGCATTCACGCCTTTGTAGTTCTGATTGATGAGCGAGAATTTCCTGATTTGACTCCTACTCTCCGTTACCGATTCGTTCATGTGCTTTATCAGAATGTCCTTTATGCCTCGGTCAGGCCCACACGCAAGGCCTCGCTGAGTGCGGCCGTTGCAAAGACCCTGCTGGACCATTACGGAGAACAACGGTCAGAGATAGCCTCTGAGCTGGCATTCCTATTCAAGGCCGGTCGAGATTTCGAGCAGGCCGCTGAATATTTTCTGCTTGCTGCGGAGAACGCTGCCCGAGTCTATGCCAACCAGGAAGCCATTAGGTTTTACGAAAATGCCGGCGAAATGGTGAGCCAGCTATCGCGCGGATCAGCCAAAGCACCTGCAAAGTTGTCTGAGCTGAGAGTTCAGATCCATGAAGAGTTGGGAGGCATTTTCAAGACCATAGGTAAGTATGATGAGGCCCGGGAGTCTTATGAAAAAGCCATTGCCGATCTTTCCCGGGATGAAAAACTCAGGATAGCTCGCCTGTATCGCCACATTGGTAAGAGCTGGCAGGCTCAACGCCAAAGCGACTCGGCGCTGAAAGCCTTCGTGGCGGCGGAGGAGTCACTGGGCCAGGAGCCGGGTGAACCCGACAAGGAATGGAAGGAATGGAAGAAGGAATGGATCCAGATTCAACTTGAGCGCGTGTGGGTGCTTTACTGGCTGGGTCAGCTCGAGGAGTTAAACGATCTGACTACGAGGATCAGGCCCATTTTGGAGCAACATGGATCGCAGACGCAGCGGGGTCTCTTTTTTCATTCGTTAATGCTCTACCATCTTAGACGCGATCGCTTCGTGACCTCGGATGAAACCGTAAAATTGGCGCAAACCGCAGCAGCGGCAATTGAAGGTTCGGATGATCTCGCAGAAGTTGCCTCTAATAGATTTGGAGCTGGCTTTGCTTACCTGTGGCGCGGGGATTTAGACGAGGCGGAAAGTCACATTAAGGTTGCCCTCCGTTCAGCAAGCCGAAGAGGCGACAGCATAAACCAGGTGCTCTGCTTAACCTATCTAGCTATCATTTACCGGAAGCGCGGAAAAGTGGAAGAAACCCAGAGTTACATTTCGCAGGCTCTGGACGCGGCGACAGCAGGAAAGATGATGACCTATATCGGTATGGCGAAAGCTAATCTTGCATGGGTGGCATGGCGTGGGGGGAATTACGCCGAGGCTAAGGAACACGGTCGGGCTGCTTTGGAGTTATGGCAGGACGGACAGGGTAGCTATCCTTTCCAGTGGGCCGCGCTCTGGCCATTAGTCGGGGTTGCGCTGGCTGAAAATAGTATTTCCGAAGCGATTGAGAATGCGCGTGCGTTATTAGTTCCCGCCCAGCAACGATTACCGGACGAGTTAACAAGCCTGGTTAAAGAGGCGGTTAATGCGTCGAGTCGGGATCAGTCCGAAGCAACTCGCGAGCGACTCGCTGAGGCACTGAAACTTGCTCAAGAACTAAGCTACCTCTAGTCCGGTCGGGAGTCTTAAGTCTCAGGTCTCAAGTCCCAAGTCCCAAGTCTCAGGGTCTCAAGTCTCAAGTAGATCCGCTCTGTGTAAAGCAAACTGTTAGTTTGCGACTCCTGCGTTATCACTAAGTTGAGAGTTTCCGTTCCTATGCAAACTAACAGTTTGGTTACATAAGAATTGGTTGATTTAACATAAGAACTTGGGGACCTGAGACTTGAGAGACTTGGGACTTGAGACATAGGACTTGAGACTTGAGACTTGGGACCTGAGACCTGAGTTAGGAGACTTCCTTACGGCAGTATCCCCAGCTCGTCCAACGCAGCATGCAAATCCGCGGGATCGTTGTAGACGCGAAATGCCCCCGCTCGTGTCAGTTCGTCTTCGCCGTAGCCGCCACTCAACAGGCCGATGGAAAGCATTTGCGCCCGCCGCGCTGCCAGTAGATCCCAGACTGCGTCACCCACAACGAAGCAATCCTCTAGCGGCACGCCCAGCCGTCGGCCGGCGAGATCTCGCGTCCCAGTTCACGAGCAACGGCTCGAATGAAGAGGCCGCCACTCATGCCGATGCGACGATGAATGCGCCAACCGTCGACAGCCATGCCTGCCTCGGCCAGCGCTCGTTGCCAGGCGAATACATGTGCATAGACAGTGTCGACCAGAGTTCCATCAAGGTCGAAAATGAGTACTGCCATTTTTGGAGTGCGCTGACTTGCCAGCGCTTTTGTCGGTTGCGACCTGTCGTGGCCACGGTGGGAGTTGATGCGGCCTACGCACCGGCGTCAAGCCGCCTCAGACCCAAAGCGGCGCCAAGCCGCCGCACTCCAAATTAGTACTTCTGCGTAATCTGTGTAATCTGCGGATAACTCCTGTTTACTTCCTCAGCAGCGCGTTCTTAGACAAAAACGCGAGCATTTCATCGTTGAATTGCTTTGGCTTCTCCATCATCAGGAAGTGACCTACGCCGTCCCACATGTGAAACTCGAGATTGGGTGCGATGGCGCGATAGCGCTGCTCTATATCTGCGCCGAAGAAGGGCGACTTCGCCATAATCGCCAGCACCGGCACATTTATTTTGTCCTCGCCCCAGATTGAATCGTCTGCCATCCCTTCCATTGCGCTTACCGCCACATACTGGGGCACACTTAAGCAGGTGGAATTGATTCGACTCCGCGTTTCCGGAGAGATATTTGGGCCCATCATGCCGACAAACATCTGCTGCATGACCTCTCTATGCTTGGCCCCGCGAAAGCCTCCGATAAGACGGTCCATCATCTGCTTGTCGCCAAAAGGCCGCAGGGGCCCATCGACAATCACAATTCCCGCCGTCTTCTTCGGATAGTTGCGGTAGAACTGCCTCGCTACCGGCGTCCCCATGCTGTGGCCCACGAGTACAGCACGCTCAATGTTCGCATCGCGCAAGACCGCATTAACGGCACGCGCAAAAAGTTCCATGCTATATGCAATTTGTGGTTGATCACTTTTGCCATGGCCGGGAAGATCGAGCGCGATGACACGATTCCATTTCGAAAACTCAGCTACCTGGTCCCGCCAGTAATCCTGGTTGCAGGTCCAACCATGAATAAAGACAATAGCTTCGTTCCCTTTCCCGTAGTTCTTGTAATGGACTCGTAGCCGCATCTTTTTTCCCGCGTCCACGATCGCATAATGCGACTCTCCCTCAGGTGAGGCGAGCGTTTGGGCTGTAGACACTTGAGCTGCCGCCAGCAGAACAGCCAGAGTAAGAAGCAATAAAGGTAAGGCACGCATCGGGAATTTGGTGTGCGCCGGCACCCGGTAGTTATGTCCAAACCGCTTTGGTCCGAAATTATTTCTAAACTTGCTCGCCATAACGTTTTCCTCTTTCTCTCTCTCTCTCTCTTACCCGTTCACAGTTACTATTCATTCCATTCATACAAATTTGTGCTGAAAGTACGGCATCAAGCCGCCATGCATCAAAAGCGGCGCCAAGCCGCCGAACTCCAAAGTAATCTGCGTAGTCTGCGGATAGCTCTTTTGTCGCCTGTCATTTCTTAACCAAGGAATTCTTGTTTAGAAAAGCTATCACTGCGTCGTTGAACTCTTTCGGCTTCTCCATCATCAGGAAGTGGCCCACGCCCTCCCACATCTGAAAATCGAGTTTGGGCGCGATGCTGCGATAGGATTGCTCAAGGTCGGCCGGGTAGAAAGGCGATTTAGCCATGATCGCCAACACCGGCACGTTTATTTTGTCCTGGCCCCAGATCGAATCGTCTGCCATTCCTTCCATTGCGCTTACCAAAACGTGCTGCGGCGTATTTAGAAATGAAGTCTTAATTCGCTCCTGAGTCTCGGGTGAAAGATTTGGACCGGCCATCGCAGCAAACATCTTTTGCCCGAACTCTTTGTAGTTTGGTCCGCGAAAACCAGCGATGAAGCCCTCCATCATTTTCTTGTCTCCGAAGGGACGCAGGGCGCCATCGACGATCACAATTCCCAGCGTCTTCTGGGGATACTTGCGGTAGAACTGCCGCGCTACCGGCGTTCCCATGCTATGGCCCACCAGCACTGCGCGCTTCACCTTGGCATCGCGCAACACAGCATCGACGGCGCGTGCGAACAGATCCATGCTGTACGCAACCTGCGGTTTGTCACTCTCGCCATGGCCGGGTAGATCTATCGCGATTACGCGATTCCGTTTCGTAAAGTCAGGCACTTGATCCCGCCAGTAATCCAGGTTGCAACTCCAACCGTGAATTAAGACGAGCGCGTCACTGCCTTTTCCATAACTCTTGTAATGGACGCGAGCGCCCTCAAGCTTCGCATAGCGCGATTCCCCATCGGCCGCCGAGGGTTTCCGGGCCGTCCCTAGCGGAGCGATCCCAAACGCAAAGGCCAGAGTAAAAACCATCAAGGGCAGGCGACGCAGACTGGCTCGCCTGTGGAACAAAGCGTGTCCAGGTTTGTTTGTCATGAGATCTTCCTCTCTCGTCAATAGTTTACCTAATGTGATTAGTTCTGTAGCCTGTAGCACCTTCTTGCTATTTCAAGCCCTTCATTATCTCAGCATGAGCCTCAAGTATTTCAGTTGTCTGCTCCGCGTTGGGTTCCAGTGACCAATCTTGGTGGTCCCAGGTGCCGCCGAGAATAATTCCGTCGCGCCGTGGGAACATGTAGGAGGATCCACTTAGGTAACAGTAATCAACCTCCGGCTGCGGCAGCAGTACTTCCAGTTGACCCCGAACAGGGATAAGCTCTTGATCATTAAAAAGTTCTCTTGCGCCTAACCCGGTGCAGTTAAAGATAACCGGCTCCTGAAGACGCGCAATCTCCTCACGATTCCGAAATTCCCTGACCACGACTTTACCGCCGGCTATGTAGAAGTCGCGCAACAGCGCGCTGAGGTAGACGTGCGGCTCAATCATCATTGTGCTGAACTGCCGAACATAAGGAAAGCCGAAGTATCGTGGTGCATCCTGATGAATTTCGGTTTGAGGATACAGTTGCCCACCACCAAGCAGTTCGCGCGCCAGTGATGGTTCGTTGCGCAACAGCTCATATGTTTCTGTCCAACGCACACCATACTCAGTCCCGACGAGGGTTTGAAAAGCTTTATTGGAAATCTGACAAGCGAGCCGAAACTGATCTGAAAACTTCGATGTAACCCTTTGCGAGTCAAAAACCGATGATGGATACCAGAACGCGCCCGCGATGTTCGAAGTCGTTTCAGGAGGAAGGTCCTTCGCGTAGATAGTTACAGTGCCAGCTCCATCCTGAAAACGCCGCTGCAGTAAGCGCGCCGTTGAAAGCCCATTAACGCCGCATCCGAGCACCGCAAAACGCCTTGGCGTATTGCGCGAACGCTGTCGACGTCGTGAACTCTGCGTGCGAATCAATGTACTCTGCGTGGCGGGCGATGAGCCTGTGGGTGTTCCCGTGAGTACCACCTGCGGTAGCGGACCGGTCCGTGGTCCTGTCAGTACCACCTGCGGTAGCGGGTGGGTCTGCGGTCCTGTCAGTACCACCTGCGGTAGCGGGTGGGTCTGCGTTTGCATAAAGTCCCGCGCGAGATCCACGGCGAGCGATGCAGTGCCCCAAGATAACGTCACACCAGCGCCGCCGTGACCATAATTGTGGACAAGCAGTTTGTCGCCCAATCGCTCGGCTTCAACCACAAACCCTTCCGGTCGATACGGCCTTAGACCAACGACTTCACGGATGATTCGATTACGAGCAACTTTGACTGGTGCGAAGTAGCGCTTCGCCTCCTGCTCCGCAGGAACGTAGCGCTTCGCTTCCTGCTCGGCAGGAAAGTAGACCTTCGCTTCCCGCTGAGTAGAAACACCAAAGGTTTCGGCGGCCAGCGACCGCAACGGGCGTTCGCCAATGGCGAACGCACTCGCTATCAACGCCGCCCGCAGAAATCTGCGCCGTTCTATTTCATAGCCGACTTTACTAGCTTCACTGCTCATGCAGGGAATTCTTACCAGAGTTGTACTGCTAACTGCCGTCTGCTTACTGCTTACTGCTTACTACTCATTGAACCGTCACCGATTTCAGGATGCCGTTCATTGCCTCAGTGTCGCTGTCACTGATGATGGTGGTGATAAGACCGAGGGCATAACCTTTCTTAATCACGACATAGTATTTTTGTCGCACCACACTCTCCCCAGGCCTAATCGTAATCGTCAACGTGTGGAACTGCACTCCGTTAATTGTCTCTACCTGTTGGTCATCCACAAAGGTGAGCGGCACGGTCGACTGTTGCAGCACAGATTTCAACTTTTCAATATAGAACTGGCCGGTAGCTGAGAGCGGCACTGGCTCTGCCAGCGTCATGAAGAGGGCGTTCAATTGACCGGGCGTGCCCAGAGGAACCTTTGAGATTGTCAGTAGATTGATAGTGCGATCTACGGCAGCCTCCATCTGAGTTTTGTCCTGTTCATTTTTGGGCACGATCGCAGTCTTGCCGCCCTCCGTTATCTTCTTTTTGACCGCATCACCACCAATGTTCCAGCCCGCGGGGATGGTGAGTCGCAGACCGAAATAATCATTTTGATAAACTGACCCAGTGATAACTCCAGACTCAGCAGGAGATAGTTGCCCGTTCTAGCCTTGCGCTGCCGTCGGACTGGCGGAGACTACTGGTTTCGCCTCCTGCTGCGTTTTGCATGTACGCGGTCGCGCTGCGGCGCTGCACAGCATGAGTGTGACTAATAACTGCGCGAGTACGAATACGTGTGCCAGAGTTCTCACTAGAGGCTTCTTCATTTGCGGCAGACTCCTTCTTAATCGATGAGCAAACTTAATCGGTTCGACCAAACGTAATACGAATTCTACAGCAACTCTCTCCGATTCATCTTAGTCATCACTTCCAATGCGTAAACTGTCCCTGCCCTTTGTGCCCGCCCTATTACCGTTCAACTCTTTGGAGTGCGCTGACTTGTCAGCGCTTTGGTCACCTGCGACTTGTCGCAGCAGGCTATCGGGTAGACGCTGAGTTGAGAACCCGTTGAAGAAAAGCGGCGTCAAGCCCGGGGTCCCCGGCGCGGCAGCGGCGCTGGGGTGGCATGGCGCCGCACTCCAAAGTGTCTAGTGTTTGCTGTTTGCTATCTCCGGCACCAATTCCGTAGTCGTGTCGCGTCGCTTCTTGTGCCCAAAGCCTTGCACGAAATGGCGCGACCCTGGCGTATTGAACTTCTGCTTGTAGCCGCGATCAACCGCATCCTTTAAGCGCTCGCTTCTCGTGAAAACTGCGCGAACCGGGATCTCGCGCCCATCGATTACGATTACGCCACGGGGTTCTTCCATAAAAGTACGATACCAGCTTCGAGGTTTCAAACTCCATGAGCGCACAAAGACACGATTCTCCACCACGACCGCCCAGATGCCTATGATACGGTGTGGCTT
>JALYXE010000439.1 GCA_030947265.1 Acidobacteriota bacterium | reverse complement strand
CATTGCCCGCTAAACCCGTAAGCGCTGGCCAGGGAGTTCAAATCGGATTTTACCGATGCCCAATTGCTCTGGGCCGTTCGGCTCAGGTGATTGCGCGTCATGAAATCATTGACTGCCGACGCCTTTTCGAGAACGTTCTGTACGTCAGAACCGACCGAGCGGCGACTATCGAAGCGAGTGCGCAACTGATTCGTCGCGGCGTCAAAATCGCGCACGATGTCGGTGTTGTTATCTTCCCCGCGTGGGTCGACCATACGCCCTCGATTGAGCGCGCTGGTAACACTGCTGCGGAAGTTATTAGAGGTTTGCGTGAGATGTCGAAGTATGTCACTAACCTGGCGGCGATTAGGTTGCCGTTGCGTCTGCGCGTTCAGGCAGATGCTCGAGAGCGTGATCAAAATAAATACTGGTACAAAACTTTTTAGATTCTTCATTTTTCTTCCTCCAGCTTCTTACAGCTATGGTTAGGTTTAGGAATGGATTAAGGCGGTGTAGCCGCTGGGCAATTTGGTGCGGCATTAATCGCGCGCCTGTTCAATTATTTGGAAGCTTGGGGGCGCCAGGGGCCACAAAATCTCAGCTTTTGAGTCATCTCTCAGAAACAACAGAAGACACAAAAAACGGGTGGGCGGAGTCCGGTGTCGAAGGTGATTTCTAGAGAATGAATATAAGGGCGGAGTACTACTATGTCTGTGCGCCAACACACAGACGAGGCGATGAAGCGATGCCGTTGGTATTGTCTACGTAAAAGAAACTTGAAGAGTGGGCCCTCGCCCCATCGAGACCCACTCTTCATCCCCGGTGAACTTCGTTCAGACGCTTGTCCCGTTATGGTCGCATCCGAGCAAACGAGCGCTCCGGGGGAAAATAGCTTTGTGACTCTTCCTCGCAAAGAAGGGTAAATTCGATGGGCGGCCTTGTATGTGCGTTCGGACACATATATATCTCTTTTTGTAACGGCCCCGCCTCTTGGAAGAACCTGCCGTCGAAACTTCCTCTGGGTTGGTAGTCGACCACAAAGCGCTCTATCAATCCGCAATCAGGCCTCAAGGGAGGGTGACGATTTATTTGATCCGGCTTCGTCCTTGCCGAAGGTAAATTTCCCGGATAAGGCGTCCCTCCTCCATTCCGCATTGCAGTGGCCGAGGACATTTGCCGCACGATCGACAAGGCTCGTGATCGTTCGCAAAAGGATGTCGACTTCCGGCTTAGTCAAATAATCGTTGGCACCTGCCTCAATCCCCTTCTGCTTGTCCGCGTGATAGGCGGCTGCGGAATAGAATAGAATCGGCGTGTATTGGTCAACCGCTCGTATCTGGCGGCACAATTCGAAACCATCGATGCCCGGCAACCAGGAGTCCAGCAGATAAAGGTCAAAGTTGTCGACTCTAATCAACTCCCAGGCCTCTTCGGCGGATTCCACGCATCTGGCCTCCATATTTGAGTATTTCAGGAGGACGCTTAACATTTCACAAGCGTCCTCGTCATCATCAACGCAAAGAACGCGGTGCCGGGCACTGGATTGCATGGTCGACTCCTCCAAGAGGGGATTGCTTCAGCGCTGGCGTAGTTAAACACGGGCTAAAGAGTTTGTATGTGCGTTGACGCACATACGGCAGAGTTGTATACTTGCGCCGAGTTTTTTCTTTGACAACAACTCAACTAACTTCGCCTCCAGCGCCGGCGAGAGGTTTCTGTCCGCCATGGATATGATTAACCTCACGTACAAAAGGAATTCCATGAGTTCAACCGCCAAAGTAGAAGCCATCCCCCCCGCGGATAAGGAAGCGCTTCAGAATCATCTGCTTCGCGCGCTACCTGACGAGGAATTCGCAAGGCTCCTGCCTGACTTGCAGCCAGTTTCATTGCCGCTTGGCACGGTAATTTATGAGTCCGGGGAAAAAATGGAGTACGTCTATTTTCCCACCACCGCAATCGTTTCCCTGCTCTACATAATGGAGAACGGCGCAACGGCAGAGATCGGGGTGGTTGGCAATGATGGCCTGGTCGGCATTGCCCTCTTCATGGGTGGCGATACCACTCCCAACCGAGCGCTGGTTCAAAGCGCCGGCGGAGCTTTCAAGATGAAGGCAAAAGTGCTCCAGGAGGAGTTCCTTCGAGCGGGCCAATTTCACAACCTTTTGCTCCGCTATACGCAAGCGCTGATTACACAGATTTCTCAGACCGCCGTCTGCAACCGACTGCATTCAGTGGACCAGCAACTTTGCCGCTGGCTGCTTCTGAGCCACGACCGCTTGCCGTCCGATAGGTTGATCATGACGCATGATCTAATTGCCAATATGCTGGGTGTGCGCCGCGAGGGAGTCACCCACGCAGCCAAGCGTCTGCAAGAAGCGGGCTACATTAGCTACGTTCGCGGGGATATGACCATCCTCGACCGCAAAGGACTGGAAGAGAAGGCCTGTGAGTGTTACCAGGTCGTCAGGAACGAGTATGACCGCTTGTTCGGATAGCGACATCCTTCCTCTTCTCGCTCCATAGCTCGTCCCCATTCGGCATTTCAGGTCAAACTCCAAGAATGTCTTGGTTTTGAACCTTATGTGCGTTAGCCCACAGACTTCGTCAGCCGCGGGCTCTATAGTCAGAGACGAAAGTACTTGTGCCCGGGAATAGTGACAAAACTCCCAGCCAATCATGATTAGGATGGAGGGGAGGATTTCTTAGGGCGCTTTCTAGTCTGTGCATTAACAACATTCGACATCGGGACCCGTTTCCGCAAACCTTCCTTGTGCCGTCCTGCAGTCGCAGCATGCGACAATTACAAGGAGCTCCCGATGGTGTCTACAAAACGATCTTCCCCAGTCGAAAACCGGCTGCTTGCTGCATTGCCACAAAAAGAGTATCAGCGGCTGCGACCTCACCTTAAAGAGATCCCTCTCGTATTCGAGGATGTTATCTACCAGCCTGACAGCATTATCAGCGACGTTTATTTCCCTGGTAGCGGGATCATCTCGCTTTTAGCCGGTGTCAAAGAGCGCGCTACACTCGAAGTGGGTCTCGTAGGCCGGGAAGGCATGATTGGCCTGCCTGTATTTATGGGAGTTAAGAGGTCGCGCAACGTCGCGGTTGTGCAGGGTGCCGGTTTCGCCATGAGTATGAAGGCAACGGCGCTTCGGCAGGAATGCAGGGATGGCGGCTCATTGGCCCGTGTCCTGCAGCGGTACGCACACTCGGTGTTGACGCAGATCTCACAGTCGGCTGTCTGCAATCAGTTTCATGCTGTCGACGCGCGCCTGGCGCGGTGGCTGCTGATGACACACGACCGTATGGATCAGGACGAGTTTCTGGTCACGCAGGAATTTCTTTCTAACATGCTGGGAGTAAGGCGCGAGGGTGTAAGCAAAGCTGCCGGGCACCTACAAAGACGAAAACTGATTACCTATAGCCGCGGTCGCCTCAAAGTTCTGAATCGCGGCGGCCTGGAAGCAGTCTCTTGCAGTTGTTACGGACTGATCAGGGACGAAACAGTTGCTTGAGTGACAACTACTCAGCAAGCGCGGATTATCTTCCGAAATCATCGCTTACCGGCAAATCATTCCACATCATTTGCCATACGCATCATTCAACTTCCGAAAGTGGTAGCCCATCGCCGCCAATCGCATTGATTGAGGGAACTGATCGTAATGCCTCGCGGCAATCCGCCCGAAGAACCTCCAGAATTCTGCGCGTTCGGTATCCAGCACGCCAAGCCTGAAGGTAACGCGAATAAATGCCGCAAAACTGCTGATAATATTAAGGCGTGTCGGCTCGGTAACTTGCTGCGCAGTTCTCTTCAGCGAATCAAACACCCGCTGGTAATACTCGCTCGGTCTGTAGATCGTGCGCATGATCGATTGATAACCCTCCACCAGGCGGGTCGCGTCCATCTTCGGCACAAAGTTTAGCGAACAGTTGGTATTGTTTCCCGAGCTTTCACCCAGCAAGCGTCCCTCCTTTTTCAACCTGCGCCAGAGTTGGGTATCGGGAAGCGCTGTAAGCAACCCGACCATCGCCAGAGGTATTGCGCTCTCACGTATGAAGTTGATCTGCCGTTCAAAGATGTCATCAGGATCATTGTCAAACCCGACGATGAAGCCAGCCATCACTTCCATCCCATAAGTCTGAATCTTCTTAACTGACTCCAAGAGGTTGCCGCGATTCTGCGCCTTTTGGGCTTCTTTCAGACTCTCTTCAACTGGTGTCTCAATGCCAAGAAAGACACGTCGGAACCCGGCACGGCGCATGTCGCTGAGAAGTGCATCGTCGTCCGCGAGATTGACACTTGCCTCGGTCAGAAATGAAAAGGGATGGCCATTTCTCTCTTGCCACTCAGCCAGTTCAGGCAGAAGCCGCCTGACATTCTTTTTGTTCCCAATAAAGTTGTCGTCAACAATGAAAACCGTGCCGCGCCAACCGAGTCGCAGCAAAACGTCAAGCTCGGCCAGAATCTGCTGATTACTTTTCGTTCGCGGCACCCGCCCATAAATTTCGATGATGTCGCAAAATTCGCAGTTGAAGGGACAGCCACGCGAATACTGGATAGACATTGCGCTGTAACGCCTGAGATCAGCTAAGTGAAAGTCCGCAATAGGCGTCGTTGAAAGTGGTGGCCGTTCAGCAGCTTGATATGAACTCCTGGCCTCGCCGCGCTCCAGGTCTCTAATAAACTGCGGCAGCGTAGTCTCAGCTTCACCAAGAAAGATGTGGTCAACTTCCGGCAAATCTTCGATGGTGGTCGTCACATACGGCCCACCCAGAATCACGCGCTTACCCATCGCCTTGCACTGCCGCACGATTGTGTGGACAGACTCTTTCTGGACCAACATGCCGGTGACAAACACCATATCGGCCCACTCGATATCAGAAGGTCTCAACGGGCGGACATTCAAGTCAACCAGCCGCCGTTGCCAGGATTTCGGCAGCAACGCAGACACAGTTAAGAGGCCGAGCGGCGGAAACGCGCATCGTTTTCTTTCAAAGGGGAGCGCGTGCCGAAAACTCCAGTAGGTATCGGGAAATTCAGGATTTAATAAGAGGACATTCATCACGTAACTCCTTCGCAACGCAGGCGCAGCCAACAGGGCGAATCGCAAAAAGAGCAAACGCCAGTCGGGAGTAAACCCGACGGCAACCAACCCGGAAGTTTGCTAATCGTAATCCTTAATCAAAAAAGCATAGGTAATAGTTACGTAAGAGTTAACAAGTTATTTAGCGGGGTGCAGACGACACAGAAATACCATAATTTACCCGCCCATTGGGTTAATCCTTATCTAGATTCCAACGAGCAAGATCGATAGAATGTGTTTCGTTTTCCCTGGCGCTGGTGATCCGCTGATATTGATGCCCAGGACTTTTGAGGAGGTAGAATTGCGCCTCGAGTAACAACCGTTTGTATTAGATCAGTGTGGGTGTTGCAGCGCCCAATCTGTCAGGCTTTGAATGTTCTTAGAATTAATATGCAGGCGATACGCCACGATCATTCCGGGAGGTTCTCTTGATCAAGTCCAACAGCAACAGCAATCCGGTCGATGAGCTTATTCAACTGAGGGCGAACGATACTGCTACGTTGCACGCCGCGCCGCGCTCGGATTGGGCCGAGATGAGTGACACGGAGCACTTCGTGCAATTCTACGAGGCGGATGGATTTCTCCTGAACTCGCTGAGCGGCTTCATTGGAACAGCCATTAATTCAGGCGACGCCGCACTGGTTGTCGCAACGAAGGAACACCGAGACGGCCTTGACGAGTTGTTGCAGGCAAACGGGCTGGACGTGGCCGGCGCTAAAACTTGTGGACAGTATGTAGCGTTGGATGCGGCGGACACGTTATCGAAATTTATGATTGATGGAACGCCTGAGCCCCGGCGCTTCAAGGAGGTCATTGGGGCAGTGATCGCGAGTGTGACGGATGGTCGCTCACGCGTGCGTGCTTTCGGAGAAATGGTGGCACTTCTTTGGGCGGAGGGTAATTATTCTGCCGCAATGCGGCTTGAAGAACTCTGGAACGATTTGCAGAAGGCTCATACATTCTCACTGTTCTGCGCTTATCCGATAAATGGCTTTGGCGGTGAGAACTTCGTTGAATCACATAGTGGCGTTTGTACCGTTCATTCCCGAGTCATTCCGGCCGAGAGCTATGCGGCCCTGGCAGATCCGGATGCTCGCTTGCGCGCAATCGCTCAATTGCAGCAGAAAGCAAAATCGCTCGAGGCAGAGATCTCTGACAGGCA
>JALYXE010000404.1 GCA_030947265.1 Acidobacteriota bacterium | reverse complement strand
TCAGCCCAGACCCCTCAACCGACCCCAACTCTACCGAGCGAGACGCCACTAAGATTTGAACCGACGAACGACGGCTTCGAATACACCAGGCGCGATGTATGGATACCGATGCGTGATACGGTGCGGCTGCATACCGTAATCCTAATTCCTAAAGGCGCAAAAAACGCGCCCATTCTTCTGACACGCACGCCCTACAATGCCACTGGACTAACGACGCACGCGGAGAGCTCTCACCTTGGCCCAATTCTGAGTGGATATGACAATGCCGCGGACGTAATCGTTGAGGGCGGCTATATCCGCGTGATCCAGGACATCCGCGGCAAGTATGGTTCCGAGGGCGACTACGTGATGAACCGGCCACTGCAGGGGCCGCAGAATCCTACTCCGGTAGACCACGCCACCGACACCTACGACACCATTGATTGGTTAGTAAAGAACGTCTCAGAAAGCAACGGGAAGGTGGGTATCCTGGGCATTTCCTACGATGGCTTTTTACCATTAATGGCGCTCGTTAATCCGCATCCAGCGCTCAAAGTTTCGGTGCCAATGAATCCCATGGTGGACGGTTGGAGGGGCGACGACTGGTTCCACAATGGCGCCTTCCGTCAACAAGGCATGAGCTATATCTACGACCAGCAAGCGACGCGCGGGAATGACATCAAGTGGTGGACGAGCCACTTTGACGACTACGACATGTTTATGCAGGCGGGATCCGCCGGCGAGCTGGGCCGTCGCCGGGGACTCGAACAAGTCGGCTTCTGGCGCAAGCTTCTAGAGCATCCGAGCTACGACGCGTTCTGGCGCGATCAAGCAGTGGACAAGATACTGGCCGCACAACCTCTTAGAGTGCCGGTGATGTTGGTCCATAGTCTCTGGGACCAGGAGGACATCTACGGCGACATCGCCGTCTACAAGGCAATTGAGCCCAAGGACACGAACAACGACAAAGTGTTCTTGGTCATGGGCCCCTGGCACCACGGGCAGGAGATAGCTGACGGCAGCACATTGGGCGCTTTGAAATTCAGCAGCGATACTGCGCTAACCTTCCGCAAGGAAATCCTACGTCCGTTCCTGGACCAATATCTCAAGGAAGGCGCCCCCAAAGCTGACATCGCGCCGGTGACGGCGTTTGAAACGGGCAGTAACAAGTGGCGACGACTGCCCGCGTGGCCGGCTGGCTGCGCGAGTGGTTGCACAATCCAACCGACGCCACTTTATCTGAAGGCGAGTCTGAAATTGGGCTTCGCTCCGCCCACGGCTGGTGACCAGGCGTTTGATGAATACATCTCCGATCCTGCCAAACCCGTGCCCTACCGTGCGCGTCCGATCGACGGCACCAGCTGGTCTCGCTGGCTGGCGGACGATCAACGTGAGGCCTCGGGACGACCCGATGTCGCCGTATTTGTTTCAGATCTCTTGAGTGCGCCGGTGAAGATCAGCGGCGAACCAATAGCCAATCTCATCGCTTCCACTAGTGGGACAGACTCCGATTGGGTGGTGAAGGTGATCGACCTGTATCCCGATGAGGTCGCGGGCCAGCCGGCAATGGGCGGCTATCAGCTAATGATTTCGGCTGACGTCTTTCGCGGCCGTTATCGCGAAAGCCTTGAGACGCCCAAGCCCATCGCTGCGAATGAGCCGCTACTTTACCGCTTCGCTCTCCCCACTGCGAACCACGTCTTTTTGCCGGGCCATCGAATCATGGTGCAAGTACAATCGAGTTGGTTTCCCCTCTATGACCGCAATCCGCAGATCTTCGTGCCCAATATCTTTTGGGCCAAGCCTGGTGATTACCGCAAAGCCACACAACGGATTTATCACGCGCCGGGCGACGGGCTTAAGCTGGCGAGTTTCATCGAACTGCCTCTAGTCGCAACGCCTTGAATTTTTGGAGTGCGGCGCCTTGTCGCCGCTTTCATCCGCGGCACCGCACCTCATCAACAAGCTTCTCAGCGCGCTGCGACAAGTCGCAGTCGACCAAAGCGCTGACGGGTCAGCGCACTCCATAAACAGTTCATCAGGCTCAGCCTTGCCATCGCCGGTCTGCTTCCTGGGCTGTGGAGGCTATGGGCATACCTTGTAGATGGGTAGCTGAAAAAACGATGCAGAAGATTAATTTCAGAACGATTTTTGAACCCAGAAATCGCGGGATTTTGCTGGACATTGTCGTGTTTCTCATCAATCTGGTTCTGATGAGTATTATCACAAAGCTTTCGCTGAATCTGGTTCGCCAAGCCGAAGAAGACCTGATGGCAAAAACCTCAATTGGCCTGTTTTTCGCCGGAACCTTCTTTCTGCAACCTTTGGGGCCGATCCTGAAGCGTTGGTCATTTCACCAAAGATTCAAGTTCGATACAGACTCGAGCGCTGTCGGTCTCCTTTTCTGGTTCATGTGGTTTTACATAATAATGATGTTGCTGCTTTCGGGGACGGCCAGCATAATTCTTACCGAAGTCTTCTTTGAAAGAGGCTCACCAGCATCGGAAATCGGACCGCTTCTAATTCTTGGCGGATTTGTATTGTCTATTGTGAATGCTGTATTCATTTATCGTTTCTTCTTACGACCCAAAAGAAAGCCACGCTGGAAATTCCTTGCTACGCCACAGGCTGCGCTACTCGGCGATGTTTTGATGTTTCTCAACGTGATTTGTCTTCAGATTTTATGGAACAGCTTGACGGCTTCTACGTCTTTCTGGGAACTGTTGACTTCTACTCCACTGGGAAAATCCGGCAGCTTCACGGATATTCTAGGCAGATTTATTGTCATCAGCTTTTTAGCTCTGCTCGTATATTTTCCTGCGCGAATCTTTTATTTGGTCGAAGACAAGAATCGCAAAATAACGTGGCTGACAATGCTGCTGGCAAATCTGCCGTTAATTGTAAGAGCGGTCTTTGCCTCACCTCATTGAGACATGTCGGCAAACAATAGAGCTTTCGCTAGGCTTCAAGTAAAAGGAGAAGAGGTGTCACCGCAAATTTGCGAATGTGGTGGTCCATGCCGACTTTAACTGTCCGTCGGTGATGCAATTTCCGGTAGATGTGCTTAATGTAGGGCACATCAGTGTATGCGGTCATTACGGATGCAGTTCCATATGAAGATTCGGAATTATGATCGCCGCGTGCCTGTGATCTTTCTATTACTCGCATTACTTTCCTACTCTTCTGTCCTCGATTCATTTTTTCTTTCAGACGACTTCGCGCAAATAGGTAAGGTTCTGCAAGGCGACTTCTCGGTCACCTGGGGGCTGGGACAGGGTGGCTTTTTCCGACCACTCTTTATCTGCAGAGATGGCGCGAGGCAACCAACCTCTCAAAATCTATCCTGGTTGATTTAGTTAATTTGCCCGGAAATGAAGATCTTGTGGTTATTAATGTCCCTGACAATCTTCACGGAGTGCCCGTTTGTCGGAACGGGCTGGAGCGGGGGCTCACGACTTTTCAGCACTCTAAGAAGACAATTCACGTTGATGTGATTTCCTTCCACGACCTTCAAACTACGACCGACGTAATAGACGTGGAGCGAGAAGGGAAATTGTTTCTTATTCGTCTATTAAACGAGAAGGACGAGTTTGTGCGAATAAACAAGGAAATGGAATGTGTAGAGGTTAGCGAGCGATCTAAGAATTCATTAACACTACAATTGAAAGATTGCTTTGCAAGAAGGCATCTGTTTTATTTTCACGATGGTAAGATGGTTGAGGTCTTTAATGCGATTGAAGCGCCGATGAAAGCCAGAGGCTTTCCGGGATATTAAAAATGAAGGGGCGCGATTGAATACCGCGCCCCTTCAAATTAATTGTTTTCCTTCAACTCAGGAATTATGAGTTGCCGGCGGACTTGTTACCTTTATCAACTACAGCCTTCAATGCCTGGAATGTCGGAGGCCATAGGCCAATGAAAATTCCCGCCTCTTTCTTGCCTGAAAGAAACAATGCGATTGAAGCGCCGATTGAACCCAAAGTCAAAATATGGAACAAACTGATGCCAGTTTTTCCCTGGGTGGACTTGTCCACCGTTTTTAGCATTGACTCTGCGGCATCTCGCCCATTAGTCGTCTGCAACTTTCCCTCAGTCTTGCTTTGCGTTCCAACTCCAGTGATTGTACTTTGTGCCGTTGCCATTCCTTGAATCCTCCTTGTTCAAACCATTAACCACGTTACCCATACTCGATCGGCTCAACTAACGGATGACGATCTAAGTACGAATGAAAACAAAAAACGCTATGTCCGTACTATCGCACTTAGTCGTCGCGAAGTAGTCACGCACGGAACACAGAGCCAATTCTATTTATGAGAAATTATTGAGAGTGGGTGTGCCCGGTGAGCATTTAGCCGGCCAACTCACAGACGAGCAGCTCGAGTCGCAATC
>JALYXE010000364.1 GCA_030947265.1 Acidobacteriota bacterium | reverse complement strand
TCCATTCGCGTGGGTATATAAACCTTGAGTTCCCTGTTTGGAACGCGCATGACGGCATACAAATCGGCGTCCAGATTCAGCAACTGGGCTGCTCGATCGAATCGCGACATCATTGACTCAAACGGGTTTTCTTCTTTTATCTCGCGAATGTCGTCTACGTAGACCGTGCTTTGCATACTTGGCATGGCAATCTCCGGGGAGTTTTCAAAGTCGGACAATTAAACGGGTTCGGGGTGTCTGCAACAATAGCAGGTCATCAATCACATGAAACAGAACCGCAGAAGTTTGGACTCCAGATTAAACTAATCATTAACTTGTGGGTCCAAAACCTCGTTCATTGCGCCACTGCGATAACCGTGAAGATCAAGCGTGACATACTTAAAGCCAAGTTGGCGAAAGCGTGCCGCAAACTCACCGACTATGTCTAACTGTAAAGCGCGGGTCATTTCCGCGGCGGCAATTTCGAGCCGAACCAGATTATCGTGGTGTCGCACGCGAAACTCTCGAAAGCCCATTTCACGAAGAATCTCTTCGCCCCGATCGACTGCGGAAAGTCGTTCGATGGTCACTGGGATGCCGTAAGCTATCCGTGACGAGAGGCAGGGGCTAGCGGGCTTGTCCCAGGTCGGCAAGCCAGCTCTTCGACTCAACAGCCTGACTTCTTCCTTATTCATTCCGGCTTCAATGAGAGGACTTCGCACGCCGTGCTCGCTTGCGGCCCGGCGCCCGGGCCGATAGTCGCCAAGATCATCCAGGGTCGAGCCATCGACGATGAATTCGATCCTTCGCAGGCCGGCAAGGCCTTTGAGCTTTTTGTAGAGTTCATCTTTGCAAAAGTAACAGCGGGTTGGACTATTGGCTGTGTAATTAATGTCTTCCAGCTCTTGAGTGTGAATTACTTCTCTCCGCAAGCCAAATTGGTGGACCAGCCGCGCAGTCTCGTCACGCTGGCTGGCAGGCAAACTCGCTGATTCGCCGGTAACGCAGAGCGCTTTTTCCCCAAGTTCGTCATTGGCGATATATGCGACGTAACTACTGTCGACCCCTCCAGAAAATGCAACGATCGCTGAACCCATTTCGCGAAACAATTCGCGCAGTTTTGCTTCTTTGGCCGAAGTCGGATAGTTGCTGCGACCGGAGTTGGCACTGTTCATATCGCTGTTTTGGGCTAAAGAATTGCTCACAACTGTTGGAATCTCCGGGAACGGAGAAACGTGCGCTGCGCCTCTCGTTTCTTAGGTGAATGGCGGGATACGGTGGGCAATGTTATCTCATGCATCAAGATCAGCGCAACCGGCATCTTAGCATTGCATTGGTGCCAATTTGGTCAATGCCGATTTTGGACGCGGTGAGTTTTGCCATGTTAAGATCGAATTCTCCTCAGGTGTTTCTTGCCTCGCCTCTTTGCGTCTTGTTCTCATGAGCGACCGATTGCCAAATACAACTTCTCCATGGTCCAGCTACATGTTTTGTCTGACGGCCGCTCTACTGTTGGTGCTCGGCTTCAATAACGTGACGCGGGCACAAACCGACGACGCCTTTGGTGATGGGGCCCCGGATCCGGTGAAACTATTCGAGCGTGGTCAAAACGCGCATGCCCACGGCGATCTGCTCAAGGCTTTGGAGTTTTACGAAGAAGCTATCAAGGTGCGTCCCGAGTTTGCCGAAGCCGAATTTCAGCGTGGAAATGCGTTGGTTGGACTCGGACGTTTAGTTGAAGCTGAGAAAGGCTTCCGCCGTGCGATAGAGCTGAGAAAGGGTTGGTCCCTTCCCTACTCGTCATTGGGCGCTCTGCTGGTGCGCCTGAACCGCGATTCGGAAGCCGAACCCCTTTTGCGCCAGGCGATCCTGCTCGACGCTGACGGCAACCTTTCTCTTCGCATGCTTGCGAACATTCGCCTCCGCGCCGGCGATCCCAAGGAAGCCTTGCGACTCGCGCAGCGAGCCACCCGGGATAAAGAAGCTCCCATCGCAACCTGGCTGCTACTTGCTCTGGCGCAACGCAGCACAGGCGACAATCCTGGCGCTTTAGCGAGTTTGGAGCACGTAATTCGGAGCGAACCTTTCAATCTTTCTGCCCTGATGGAGCGCGCAGAAATTCGTATTGGTGCCGGCGACACTGAACGCGCCCGCGCGGATCTCAAGACAGCCGAGGGGTTGATAAAAGGAGATAAAAGTGTCCTCTCGCGACTTGTCGCCGACTATGAACTGGCTGGCAAACCTGAAGAGGCGCGCCGGATTGCTGAAGTCTCAGGATTGGCTATCCATGGAACTTCTCGCAATGACTTGCTCAAGGTCGTAGGCTCGCCAGAAGAGATAGAGGCCGCAAATAGCGAAGATCCTGTTAGGTCTCTTAAGGCCCTTGAAACGTTGCTCCAAAAAAACCCTCATAGCGCAATACTGCTGGCGCGTCTCGGGGCCTCTTATCGGACCATTGATCCAACGCGCTCACTCGACTTCTACAGGCGCGCGGCAGAAATTCAGCCGGGTAATGCAGACTATGCGGTAGGCTATGGTGCAGCCTTGGTCCAGGCGCGACGGTTTGCGGACGCTGTCGCGGTCCTACGCGGAGTGATTTCAATAGCGCCAAACAACTATGCCGCCCATTCTAATCTGGCGACTGCACTCTACGAGCTTAAACAATACGCCCAATCGCTGGAAGAGTATGAATGGCTCTTGAAGACAAAGCCCGATTTGGCGCTTACTCATTATTTCATTGCCATTGCCCATGATTATCTTGGAGAATACCAGCAAGCCCTGGCAGCTTACGAAAGCTTTCTCGCCGGTGCTGATCCGAAAACAAATCAACTTGAAATCGAAAAAGTTAAATTGCGGCTACCCTCTTTGCGGCGTCAGATTAAGTTGGGTCAGGGCGTGAAGCGCAAGGCTAAATGACGAAGCCCTAAGTGATCGATTTACAGATGAGACTTTTTGAAAATCACAGAGTCATGATTCTTGGCGCGCTGGCCATAACGCTGCTGGCAGCGCTATACGCCCCGGCTGCACACAGC
>JALYXE010000352.1 GCA_030947265.1 Acidobacteriota bacterium | reverse complement strand
GAATAGTCGTGTATTGCTGCCGTTGTTTAAGCGGCGGATTTCGGCGGCCTCCGCTTAAGCTTCGAGGGACCTATTGGGACTGGTTGTCCGCTCATGAACTATTGGCGAATCGGTACGAAAGCCTTACCGGACCAACACCTGTGGCGAGCAGCGAGAGCGCCTCACCAGAACGAGGCCCCTGTCCCTTCTTTTGTCCCTACTTCCCTCGCGAGCAGCGCGTCAGTACGCGAAAATGAAGTTTGTATGTCGTTGATTCTAAAGAGCGGCTTCGCATCGGTTTGCATGGCTTCGCCTTCCGCTTCGGCTGTTAACCGAAGGGTTGTGGGTTGGAATCCTACCTGAGGAGCCAAACTTAAGTTTTAGTCCGGGTGCGCAACCTTCCAAATCGCTTCCGCCTAGCCCGAAGTGTGTCTGGCGAGGCAAAATAATGGCTCTTTGCAAAGCCACCAACCCCGGTTAAGAACCCACGCAAGCAGACCCAACTTCATCGCAATCATAAGATAACCCAAGATCCACTTGCTGAACTTAGATCAACCTGCTCTGTCGCGGTAGGGACGTCAGTTTCCCGAGCGCCCCGATGCCTTACATTCAATAGCAAAGGCGTGTTTTGGCTATCTCGGCAGGATGCCGGGCTGCACACGTGAGCCTCATATCCGCTCACTCCTAAATGTGTGAATGTCGAGGATGGCTAAGGTTAAGCGCGTAGACGCTCCAAATTTTCCGGCATAACCCATACGAAGGTTCCCCCGGATTGGGCTACATACGATGCGCGTTTCGGAACTTCTTGTCTTTGCCCGGCACCAAACCATCCAGGTTTCAACCCGGACAGATATAGGACGTGGCGGTGTCCGCATCGCTCACGAACTCTGCGGGTTCGTGATCCATTGTTGAAAACTTCAGATCGGCCTTCGATATCGCTCCACATCGTCTTTCCCCAAAAGTCATCCGCTCTGAGTCTGGCTTCGAAGCTTTCGACCGTTAAATACTCGAAGCCCTCAAGCTTGGCGAGCTTGGCTCCTATTCTCTCGAACACCTCGGGCCTTGCTTCGCGCAAGCGCGCAAGAGATGACGCTGTGATCTCAAAGTGGCGGTAGTAGAATTCGTTCGAAATTTACCGATCCTCATCGTTCACCGGCTGCACTGCGGAAAGCAGCTCGCATCGTGAACAGCTTATCCGGATCATTCGCCGAGACGGCCGTCCATTCACCGGAATCCGTCTGTGCCGCGCCTACGGTTGAGCTTTACCGGTCAAACAAATACCGGGAAAACAAACGTAAGAACACCAGTGGGTGCGGTTGTGATCAGGTCCCAGTTCAACCCGTAGCTCGCGTTTGCAGACTGCCGAACTCTTGACCGCGCCGTTTGCGGGTCGGAAAAGTAAGGCATGGTTGCGGGACGGGAAACAATTCTCGCAAGGTTATCCAAAACTGCCTGGTGATAAACGCTAGGGATCGAGGCTGCCTGAATCAGCATTCGTGTCTGAAGATGGCGCGTGCGCATCCCTGAAATATAATGCAGGTCAACAGCGGTCTCGTAGACCGAATGTGTTTCGGCCAAGCGATCAAGAGCGACAACCGTCCGTCATTCGGATTTGTTGCACACAACTCATCCCAGCGTCAAACTACTCTATACGCCCACCTATTCCTCCTGGCTCAAGCTCAATCAAGTTCAAGTGGAGATCTGTTCGCACACAGCCGATCCAACCTTGTGATATAGTCCCGGTTTTTAGGAGAATGACCATGGCGTCGATATTGATATCCAAAGTAGTACGAGCGCTTCTCTTCGTCGGATCGGGATGCTTTTTATTCTCTCAATTCAATCTTTCGGCTCAAGTTGTGACTGCAACTCTGACAGGCACAGTTATCGATAGCAGTGGATCGTCGGTGCCTAACGCGATAGTCACCGTGACTGAGAAATCCACCTCAATCGCGCGGACTGCTAAAACCAGTGCCGATGGGGTGTATAGTTTGCCGTTCCTCAATCCGGGAGTTTACGAGGTTGATGTCGAAGCATCTGGATTCAAACGGTACACGCAAGAAACGATTCAGCTTGACGTCTCCACCACCGCGCGGCTCGATGTGAAACTGACACTCGGGAACGCAAGCGAGACGGTAACCG
>JALYXE010000349.1 GCA_030947265.1 Acidobacteriota bacterium | reverse complement strand
AGCGATGATGTCGCCGGCGTGAGCCTCGGGCACTTTGTCGAGTTGTTTACCCTGGACGGAATGCAATACGCCCAGGCGTTCCATCGTTCCTCGTGAGGAATTGAGAACGTTTGCATCCGTCTGTAGTTTCCCGCTAATCACTTTCATCACATTGATGCGGCCGGCGAAAGGATCGGCAACCGTGCGGAAACAGTAGGCGGAAAACGGTTCGCCGTCACTATACTTGCGAGCAATTTTGTCTGCGTCCGGCCGCGCATCGATCGGGAGACCATACTCGGCGTTGTGGTGCGCAGGATCAGGAGCATAATCAACGATTGCGTTGAGCAAAGCGCGCAAACCGACAAGCGTTGCGCCCGACACTGCAAACACCGGACACAGCTTGCTGTTGGCAATGGCTTTGTTGATATTCGGTATTATGTCAGCCTCATCGAGCGTTCCCTGTTCGAAGTATTTTTCCAAAAGGCCGTCATCAGATTCCGCTACCAGCTCCACCAAACGCTCTCGCGTTTTATCAACAAAGTCGCGCCCCTCAGTTGGGATGTCGATCTCTTTCGCTTGGCCGTCAGCGCCCAGCTCGTAAGCTTTCATGTGGACTACGTCAACTACGGCCCGGAAATCCTTTTCGTTACCAATCGGCAGTGTGAAGGGAATGATCGCGCGGCTGAATATCCTCTGCGCGCTTTCTACCGCCCTGCCAAAATCAGCGTGCTCCTTGTCCAGTCGGGTAACTGCCATGATTCGCGGCACGATAAACTCATTTGCAAAGGCCCAGGTCTTTTCCGTTTGGACTTCAACTCCTTTTACTGCATCCACCACAACAAGTGCGCAGTCGGCAACCTTCAGTGCGGGACGCGCGTGAGACACAAAGGCAGCGTAACCCGGAGTATCTATAAAATTTATTTTGGTATCCCGATGTTCTAAATGAGCGATTGAGGTATTGAGTGTGATTTTGCGGGCGATAGAATCTTCTTCATAATCGGTGACGGTCGTGCCTTCTTCAACCTTGCCCCAGCGGGGCGTTGCTCCGGCGACGTAGAGAAGAGAACTCACCAATTGCGTCTTCCCTACGTCGCCATGTCCAATGACGGCAAGGTTGCGAATAGACTCCGTAGCGTAGGCTTTCATAAAGACAATTCCTTTCAGAGAGCGAATTTCTGTTGTAGGACGCACACTCTTTTCTGTTTTTCAGACGCGATCACCTGTTACGCCGTGGCGAAAAAGGTAGCACAAGCATTCGACCTTGTGTCGCTGATGGCGCGATCTAAGTGCGGCAGAAAGCACGACAGGCAAGAATGCCTGTCCTACACGCTGTTTGGTTGCAGGGTAATTTATCCGAGCGGGAAGGCGAAGGCAAGTTAGCCTGACGGCAGGTAGTGGTGCAGTTTGAATGCTTCTCGCCATTTTCAACAGCAAGACTGAAGGCCATCTTTTTCTCGCGATTTCGCATCGAAGTCAGTGAACAAAACACGCACCAGTTGTGGAGCATATATAGTTGTGGAGGAAGACCAATGTTTTACCGGAAATTGATTACATCTGCGGCGGCGTTGACTCTGGCATTAGCAGCCACAGTAGCGACAACAGCCGCCGGCTCAACTGATAAAGGAAGAAGCAATCAAAAAAATGCGCGCATTCAGGAACCGCTGAACCTTGCGGTCTTGATTCAGGATGATCTTACGTCGCAAGTTAGCAACGAACTTGGCGTCACGGGAGACTTCATACGTTCGCTCCCGGGCGGCTCGCAAGTGATGGTCGGCTACATTACCACCGGAACGCTACAGATTCGGCAACCGTTTACCAGCGATTTGGATAAGGCCGCGCGTTCATTGCGAGTGACGCGATCCAGCACGTCCGCATCGTCGTTCAACCCCTATCTGGAGGTTATCGAAGCTTTGCGTAACTTTAACGGAAACTCGAAGGCGAAAAACGCAGTGTTGCTTATTTCGGACGGACTCGACACATCGCGGGGATTTGATATCAGCAGCTCGGCGCACACCCTGGACCTGGAGCGCGCGATAAAGCATGCCAATGATCGGAACGTTGCGGTTTATACTTTTTATGCGCCGTCGGTGGGTTTGACGGGTCATAGCCGTCTTGCTGCCAGCTATGGTCAGAATTCACTCAACCGTCTAGCCGATGACACGGGAGGGAAGGCATTCTTTCAGGGTACGGACGGGTTCGTTACTTTCAACTCCTATTTCGAGCGGTTGAGGCAGACGCTCAACGAGCGTTATGCTCGCGCCTCCTAATCGGGATTAAAAGCCGAGTTAACACAAAGCACACGCATTCTGTAAAACCAGGACACCGCAGCGGAATTCAATCCGCGGCGGTGTTTGTCTTCAGTTTGTAACGCAAACTCTTAAC
>JALYXE010000336.1 GCA_030947265.1 Acidobacteriota bacterium | reverse complement strand
CCGGTGCTTCGGATCTAATTCTCGATCCCACCAATGCAAACATTCTTTACGCCGCCTTCTGGGAGGTCTATCGCAAACCGTGGACACTCGAGAGTGGTGGGTTCGGCAGCGGGATTTTTAAATCGCTGGATGGCGGCGACACCTGGTCTGACATCACGCGCAACCCGGGACTGCCGAAAGGCATGGATGGCATTGTCGGTATCACTGTATCGCCCGCAAATCCGGATCGCCTTTGGGCCATCATTGAGGCAGAAGACGGCGGAGTCTTCCGTTCGGACAATGCTGGGAAAACGTGGACCAAAGTTAATGAAGAGCGCCGGCTTCGTCAACGTGCGTGGTACTACTCTCGCATCTACGCAGACCCCAAAAACCCCGACGCGGTTTATGTATTGAATACCGGTTTCTACAAATCAAACGACGCCGGCAAAACCTTCAATCCCCTTACCGTGCCGCATGGCGACAATCACGATCTGTGGATTGCGCCCGATGACCCTAATCGAATGATTAATAGCAATGACGGCGGCGCAAATGTTTCATTCAATGGCGGGAAGAGCTGGACCGACCAGGACCAGGCGACCGCGCAATTTTATCGGGTAGCTTTGGATAATGACTTTCCATACAACATCTACGGCGCGCAACAGGACAATTCGACAGTGCGTATTGCCAGCCGAACGACAGATGCTGGCATACGTCGAGAAGATTGGTACGACATCGGCGGTGGCGAGTCCGGATGGATCGCTCCTTCCCCGAAAGATAGTCAGATCGTTTTTGCCGGTTCGTACGGAGGTTTGATTACGCGCTACGACCATCACACCGGCCAACTACGCGACGTCTCTCCCTATCCCAATAATCCCATGGGTGCAGGCGCGGATGTTTTGAAGTATCGTTTCCAATGGAACTTTCCTATTCTCTTTTCGCCTCACGATCCAAGCGCATTGTACGCGGCAGGTAACGTACTTTTCCGATCCCTGAATGATGGACAAAGCTGGGAAGTGATGAGTCCTGACCTCACGCGCAACGACAAAACCAAGCAGAACGTCTCTGGTGGTCCAATCACAAAAGACAACACCAGCATTGAGTACTACGACACAATATTCACAGTGATGGAATCGCCGGTCCAGAAAGGCGTCATATGGACGGGCTCCGACGACGGATTGGTTCAACTGACCCGCGACGGCGGTAAAAACTGGAGCAACGTAACCCCTCCGGCCAGCTTGATGCCGGAGTGGATTCAGATTAACTCCGTCGAGGCCTCGCCTAATGATGCGGCTACCGCATACATCGCCGCGACCATGTACAAATGGGACGATTACAGGCCGTACTTATACAAAACGAACGACTACGGCAAGACCTGGAAAAAGATCACGGATGGTATTCCAAACACCGCGTTCACGCGCGTGATCCGCGAAGATACAAACAAGCGTGGCTTGCTTTACGCGGGCACCGAAACAGGCATCTACGTTTCGTTCAATGACGGAGTCAACTGGCAATCAATGCAATTTAATCTTCCAGTAGTTCCGATCACCGACCTGGCAATCCACAAACGTGAGCAGGATCTCGTTGCAGCCACGCAAGGGCGTTCATTCTGGGTGTTTGACGACCTGCCAATCATTCATCAGTTGATGGACGCTGGTGGGATGAACGCAATAAGGCAAACCAAACTGTTTCAACCGGAGAATCCATACCGCATGCAAGGAGGTGGTGGGCTTCAGCTTCCAGCGACGTCGACCATCGGACGAAATCCTCCAAACGGGGCAGTTGTTTATTATTCGCTAAACTTTAAACCCACGACTGATGTCGTGTTGGAATTCCTCGACTCCTCAGGCAAATCGATTCAGAAGTTCACAGCTAAAGCGCCAAAATCCGAGCCTTCGCAGCAACCTTCGCCGACGCCAACATCGGCGGCATCCCCGGAGGCACCATCCGAAACGGCCAGTCCTTCACTCGCATCTGCCGCACAGTCTTCCCCGACACCGGTTCCCGGTACCGCTCAAGTGCAGACACCTCCCGAAGAACCGCAAGCTCCTTCCGGTGAAGAGTCGGAGTCCTTTGGTGGCCCGCGGCAACCGCGCGTAACTACAGACGCAGGGCTAAATCGTTTTGTCTGGGACCTCCGCTATCCAGAGTCAGTACGTTTTCCGGGCATGATTTTGTGGGCGGGAGAAGTGCGTGGTCCGCGCGTGGTACCCGGCACGTATCAAGTAAGGCTTACGGTTGACGGCAAGACGATGAGCGAAAGCTTCGAAGTAAAGCCAGATCCGCGGTTAGGAACTTCACCAGGCGACTACGCGAAGCAGGTTGAGCTTGGTCTAAAAATTCGCGACAAAGTCACCGAAACACATAATGCGATCATTCAAATCCGGGACGTCCGTAAACAAGTCGATGATCTTTTGAAACGCATCGCCGGCCAGCCTGGTTTCAAAGTCATAAATGATGCTGCGACGACCTTGAAAAAGAATCTGAGCGCGGTCGAGGAGAGCTTGTATCAAACAAAAAACCAGAGCAGTCAGGATCCTTTGAATTATCCGATTCGATTGAACAACAAGCTTGCTGCTTTGGCCGGTGTAGTATCCAGCGCCGACGCTGCGCCCACTGAACAGTCGTACGCTGTTTACGATGAGCTGGTCGGGGAGATCGATGGGCAGTTGGCAAAGCTGACTCAAATTAGGATGAACGACGTTCCTGCATTTAACCAGCTCGTGCGCGACCAGAACATTCCCGCGGTTACTGTGAAGGGGCCAGCAACCAATCCGGGAGCAATCCCACCTTGATGGGAGAACAAGGTACAGCTGATTTCTGAATTTTGTTACGGAAGATGAGAGGTATCACAAATCTAATCGACCACTTACGGACTACCCGGGAGGGAGTGACGCGTTTAGTGGAATGGGTGTACGCGAATAAGTATTCTGCAGCGAGGAGCATGATAAACATGAACACGCCGACCCGAAGACTTCTAATCTGCTTCGTCGTCCTTACGATTTCGGTAGCCTTCGTAGTCTTCGGGAGTACTGCTCCTCCTCAAAAGTTGAGCGGCGTGGCCCCGACCCAAGCGCAGGAAAAGTTGCCCGACAAAGACTTCACAAACCCGCCGGAGAAACCGCACGATCCGGCCGCCCTATATTTCAAGTTTGACCAGCTGGAACACTATTACCGCGTGCCGGGCGAGTTCACATATCGCCTTACCGGTGACCAGTATGGCTTCGAGTCTCTCTCGTTTATCATCACCGAAACGCACCCCGGCGGCGGCCCCGGACTCCATGTGCATGATACCGAAGAGGCGCACGTACTGCTCGAGGGCACCGCTCAATACAGGATCGGCGACAAGACCTTTACTGTCCAAGCACCTTACGTGGCAAGAGTGCCGGCCGGCGTTCCGCACACGTTCATCAACGCAGGGAGTAAGCCCTTCAACCTGATCGCGGTGTTCGCGTCGAAGCACCCGAACAGCAAGAGAATCGGGCCGAACCCCCTGATCCCCGCTCGGCAGAAAAAAGAAGAGCCTCGATCTGGCTTTATACCTTAGTAAGTCGTCCGCCGGGCTGAGCTAATCAATCAGGGCATTACGTGGATGTGAACCACTTGCCCGACGTAGCTCAAAAGTGTACCCTGTTACAGTTCCCAAGTAGCGAATGATATTCTGCATATAATCACTCTCCCGAATTTCCGCCCCCCTAAATTAACCTGCTTTTGAGGAGCAGCATCTACTAATAAAAGGCCCTGGGCTGGTGCGGCGTCTCCCTGTGGGCGTTCTCTTCACTGACGGATTGAGCGCCTGGAATCGCCTGGTTGCCGGGTCATAAAGCGTGAGGAAACGACTATGAAAAAATTAGTTCTGGTCTTGTTGATTATTTTAGCTTCTCTCTCCATCGCCTCGGCCGACACTATCTATCTGCGCGGCGGAACAACTCTGCGAGGTACGGTGCTCGGCTTTATAAACGGCCGGTTTGCCGTGCAATTGACTGCAGGCGCTACTTTGCCGGTCCGGCCAATGGACAACGGCGGGCAACCATCCAGCACCAGCGCTACTCGCGCGGTCAGTGCCGGAGAAGTGATCTTCCTGCGACCACGAGACATTGATCGAATTGAAATTGACGGCCGATCGCTGGATGACGCCCGTTACCAAACGCGGACCGTGGATGTCTCGCTTGGTTCCAACTGGGTAGACAGTGGTGTCGATATAAGACGTGGCGAAAGAGTGAGACTGGACGCTACGGGAACGATATATGCCGGTCGCTCGCGCATCACTCCCGTTGGCCTAAGGACCACTGACCCGAATGCCCCGTTACCGCGAGGTGCTGAGGGTGCCCTAATCGGCGCAATCGGCAATGAGCCTGACTCGCCAATTATTGAGATTGGTGCCGGTCGCGAATTCGTCGCTGATCGTGATGGTCGTCTCTACCTAACAGC
>JALYXE010000327.1 GCA_030947265.1 Acidobacteriota bacterium | reverse complement strand
TGCCGGAAGAGCGGGGTGTTGTGCATCGGATCGCCATTGCCGTCGAAGCTATCGTCGAACATGCCGACCGGATAGAAAGCCGGATTGCTGAGATATGCATCAACTTCTTTCTCGCTCGATTTTTCCGTCAGCCCCTTTGGCGCTCGTCCCAGAGTCTTGTTGCCGTTGGCTTTGAGTGAGAGTTGGAGCACGGGGTAGAGGGCGCGCGAGTTGTCAGCCATGGCAAAGATGGCGCCGATATTCAGTGTGTGGACGGCGCGGCCGTCAAGGCGGCGACCAATTGATCCGCCGCCGGGCAGATTGAACACTGACGCATCGGTGATGGTGTGACACAGCGCACAACTTACTCCAACCTTATCGCCTTTGGACACCACGCCGATGACCGCGTTGGCCGCCATTAGTTTCATGGTCGTCTTGGGGTCGTTGAGCAGCGGTGCGTTTTTCGGCGATAGATCCGTCTTCAGTTCAGCCGCCACAGCTTGCTTCGTAGCGGAATCCAGGGCGTCAACGTCCACCGATAACCCTGCCTTTAAGCCTTGGACTGGCGTCAGCTTCGCCTTTTCGATGCCCTTCGGCAGGCGCACCGCATCGGTCCAGAAGCCTTCATTACCAAAAGTCTCGAATCGAAAAACATCGCGGCCGGCCGCGGCGTCGCCGGTCTCATGCGGAACTGGAATTCCCGCGTTCGCGGGGCCGTCGGATGGGGGCATAACGTTCTGCGCGCTACTGTGGTTACCAACGACAGCCGCCGCCAAGGCGATCAAGATCGCAAGAATCAGAATCTTTGCGATCTGGATGCTCGTGATCTGCGCGGGCCTTCGGGCTTTCTGTGTTGCGTTTTCTTTGATTGACATTTCCGGTTCCGGTACTTCCTCGCCGCTGCCTTTCCGTTCTCTGTTATTAACACGTGCTTTCATGATGTCGTTCTATGCTCCTTCGCGCTGGCGCTGTTGCTTGTCGTTGAATTCCCCGTGCTGCCATCCGTTAATTCGCGGCCTCGCGGCCGAAGCCCTTCCAACCAGTGGTCTCCAGGAGATACGCTGGCGATCGTTGAATAAAAAGAGAGGGCACGCGCAAGCGTGATCCCTCTCTTACCCCCCCTTGCTCGTCAGTTGAATGGTCCCTTGCATGTTTTGTGCTAGCGCGCCACTGCCACCGGCGCCCTCGTGACACTTTCAAGGTGTACCAAATTTCGAAAGCATCGCTTGGGACGCGGGCCGCCGGTACAAGGCAATGAACGACGATAGGCCGTCGAGCACCAAGCGCAAATTTCCGGGGGGAATTCCGCAGGTCTTTACTCAGGAGAATGGGGTTCTGAGCAAGGCTGCTACAGCTTTGGAATCGAACTGGGGTATCGCTTTTGCGAGCGATGCAGTTCTTCCTGGTCGTATTATTCTGCGACTGCGACTCTAATTACGGACTCAGCGAGGACTTTGGATCTGTTTCGGAGTTTTTTTTGTTGCCGGACGACTATGTTGGTTTTTCTGACGAAAGACCAAAGAAATGTCCATGCTTTGCGTTATCCGGGTTATTGCAGGAATTTTGACGCAGTTAGTAAACTTGATCAGCGTTCTGAAGGGAAACCATGCCCGCACCGATTCAGTAAGACAACTCCTGAATTCCCTGCTGCACGACAATCAGAAGCAGAGCTCCATTCACCGAGGAGGGCGATTGATCTATTGAGTCAGGCATTGCGCACCTATAGTCGCCAGGTCCAAACATCTCGCCATTAACGTGAAAATCTCCTTCAATCACCAGGCATTCCTCCGTACCAAGATGTCTGTGGCTGGGTATTTTAGTTCCGGGCGCCAACCTGATGAGAGTTGTTGTAGTAGCTTTCTTCTCATCTGCAAATAGCTGCTTTTCAAACATCCCCGGAAAAGTCTCACGCCAATCACCCTGATCGACTCGCATGCTGTAAAACTGTTTGAGACTATCTTCCCTTGACACCGCACTCATAATCGGCGCAGGTGCCTCGGCGGCGATCTGGAACATCAGTTTCTCTCGCGCGGCGGGTTGTGGCGATTCCAATGACGCCGCAAGTCCCAACGCTGCCACTACGGATCCAAGCGGCTTCAACTCGGCCTCGCACACCTCGCAAC
>JALYXE010000264.1 GCA_030947265.1 Acidobacteriota bacterium | reverse complement strand
GGGGAGTGGAGATAAGCGGCCAAGAACTTTTTGTGCAGCCGCGCGAGTCTCATAGTCCCGCATAAACAGGCTTCCGCCAATCGACGCTGCCCGGCCGCTTCGGTAGGCCAATAGGAATACTATATGCCCCGCGAAATCACACACCACGGCGCAATTCTCGAGGCTGTCCGGCACAGTGGCGTCATCTCTGAATTGGTTGAGAAACACGAAAACCACTTCAAGTATGAGTTGGATCTTGAATTGGTTGTTTATGGCCGAAATTATGCCGGCAAGAAGGTTGGCCCTTATGCACGTCTCCTCATTTACAGCGCGGGTGAGGAGATCATTCACGAAGGCGAGTGGAAAGGTAACGCCTTTTACATTCTGGTGGATGGTCGGCTTGATGTTTACATCAGTAATGGCGGTGAGCGAAGCAGCAAGATCGGCGAGATCGAGCCGCAAAATAGTTTTGGCGAAATGTCCCTGCTGGCGGGACAACCGACCAATGCCACCGTCGTAGTGTCGGCGGGCACGGAAGCAACTGTCCTCGAAATTCAACGTCCCGCCCTGCGCCTCTTGCGCAAATTAAAGAAGTTTGGCCAGCGGCTTGAGGAAGATTATCGCCGGCACGGCCTCGAGCGTACGCTGCTAGAGGTGCAGGAGGCGACCAATAATTCCTTCAGTTCGGAACTCCTCGAAAAGTTTAAGGAGGCGACACGGTTTAGGGTATACGCAAAAGGCCACGTTCTCTTCGAGGAGGGAAATCCGATTGAGAGACTCTTTTTTATTAATAGTGGCTGGACGCGGCGTGCGCGGGGACTTGCTTCGAACCTAACGCTCATGCGCAGCCTGGATTCCGATCCACTGTTGGCTGACATGGTGATGAAATTGGACGAGGATGTCGGACTTGATTTCCTTGGCGCCGGTAATTGGTTGGGGCTTGATGCCATATTCGAAAACGACCAAGCAAGCTGGAAGTATAGCGCGACAATAATGGCGCGCACGGAGGTGCTAGAAATTGAGATTTCGCACCTGCGATCCAACCCGGCGCTGGTCAAAATGATCTCGGAACATTTTCCGCAATTCTCAAGAGTCGATGACAAGCCGCCCGAACCACCCTCAGACAGAAGAAGTGTAGCTGCTGCTGGAAAAGAGATAGCGACCGGGATTGTGGATGGCACAAATCTGCTGGTTATGGATATGGATTTGTGCATTCGTTGTGGGAATTGTTCGCTGGCATGTCATAAGGTGCACGGGCAATCAAGGCTCTTGCGTCGCGGCATCCACATCACTCGTCCCGTAACAGCCAATAGCCACTCCACCCAACATGTCTTATCACCGTCAGTATGCCTCCACTGCCAGGATCCTGAGTGCCTGACCGGATGTCCAACAGGCGCCATCGGGCGTTTCGCCGAAGGGCAAATTGACATAGACCCGAAGACATGTATCGGATGTGGCGATTGCGCGACGCAGTGTCCCTATAACGCGATCTCGATGATTCCTCGCAAATCACCCGTTCCCCAAACATCGCGTCTCAACCGCGTCCTAAAGAATTGGTTCAGTCTGGGACTCCCGACTGCACCACAAGCAGTCACAGAGACGGACGATTTGCTGGCCGTCAAATGTAACCTTTGTGAAAACACGTCGCTCAATCCTGAGGGAGGGAAAACGTCAGCATACTCATGCCAGGAAAACTGCCCGACCGGCGCCCTCGTTCGCGTGAATCCGAAGGAGTACTTCAGCGAAGCGAAGAATGCAATCGGGATTGTTTTCAGGGACCAAACGCACGCTATTGGACGCAACATTCATAAACAAGATATTCCCGCGAGACTCTTTCACCTCGGGGGCGTGTTGGCGATCATCGCTGTCACATGGGCAACGATATGGGCGGCGCGACGGTATACGCTAGATGGGCATCTTGCCGGTACATGGCTGACTGTGCGGTGGATTACAGGTTTGCTCGGCCTGGGCGGCATTGCGGTTGTGATGGCGTATCCGGGACGCAAACAGATTTACAAGCGACGAGCCGGTCCACTCCGTTACTGGATGTTGGCGCACGTCTACTTAGGTCTCATCGCGGGCGTTGTCCTGTTGCTACACGGCGGCCATGCTTCAGGGGGCCTGCTGACTTCATCTCTAATGGTTTCATTCGATCTAGTCATCGCATCCGGTGTATTCGGGATCGGTTGCTACCTGATTGTGCCCCGCATCATGACCAGCATCGAAGGCGATCCGTTGCTCATCGAAGACCTGCGTGCCCGCCGCCAGGAATTGCGAAAGACGCTGAGTTTGATCGATACCAGCGATGATCAGTTACGCCATCTAATTAAGGAGAAAATGCGCAGGCGCTTCTTCTCATTTCGTTATCTCTTAAGGCAGTACCTCCGACGTGAGGAACTTACTCGGATGCTGGCCGAGGCGCGCGAAGAATTTCATAACGATGCTGAAGCGTTGAGCGACCCAAAAGCGCGGCGGGCGTTGATGGAGGCAGTTGAGACGACGGCCACGCTGCGGCGTGTAGACTCGCTCATCTACTTGCATCAACTACTGAAACTCTGGCTTGCGCCGCACGTCGTTACGTCTTCAATCATGCTGGCGCTGATGTTAATCCACATTATTCAGGTGGTTCTATTTACTGTTCGATAAGACGGGATGTTTAGATTGCGCTAATTCCATTGATGTAGCCACACGAGCCAAGAAAATTTACAGGTTGGGAAGGGGACAAAGCGCAGCGCGCCCTCGCTCAGGATCCAAAGTTGGAATTAACCACTCAACCTGGGAGGAGGCTAAAGTCTAGTAGGTAGTTCTGGGTTGAGTAGTGTTTGCAGCAGGATCTTGAGGCGGCCTCCCAATATTTTTCAAATGAGCACGGTACAGCAAAGCACCTTCATCATTAATTTCGAAGACCGCGCGCAAGAGGCGAAAACAGTCGTCAGCGAGGGACTGAGGATTGGCCGGCGACTGGACTGCGACATTTGGCTCAACCATCCGACGGTCTCGCGGCTCCATGCAGGCATCAATGAGATTGAAGGATATTTCTACATCGTTAATCTCAGTGGGTCGAGCGCGGTAACGCTCAATGGCAGGATAATTCCTTTCAATGAAGTCGAGGCGCTGACGGAGGGCGATGAGATTCAGATTGGGCCCTACTTCCTGCACATTGAAAACCTCGATGCGGCTAATAAAACGCTCCGGATCAGTATCGTGCAACAGTATGCTCTCCACGTCGGCGAACGAGAACCGCGCCACAAGGTAGAGAGGTTGAAAACACAACCTGCCGTGGAAGATCGAGTCGCCGATTCCGGGGTAGCCAGTTCCCTCAGGGTATTCTGGGACAAGCGAACGCGGGAAAAGGCAGGCCGGTTGTCGCCCTTGCACCCGCAAACCCCTCCGCGTCTCGGCAAGGCGCGATTCAATTGGACACCGACCAGAGACCTCATTCGACCGTGGCCGCTCGCTATTTTCGTTTGGGCTCTCATCGTTGTCGGAGCGCTCTCAGCGGTGGCAGCCTTCAAATACAAGAATGCCTTCGCTCCTCAGCCGATTTCCGCCCCACACACGAGGCAAAACTTCACACTCATGCCCGCCATCGCCAAACAGCCCAACGGCAGCTCCTGCACTTCCTGCCACGCCGTCGGAGTGAGTATGGCGAACAGTGAAAAGATGAATGCAAACTGCGCGATCTGCCACCAGACAGAAGCTTTCGCCGCGACTATCACGCGCGCTCATATTGAAGCCGGCATCACTTGCACCTCATGCCACACCGAACATCGAGGCGAGAATTTCAGTCCGATGGCCGGCGGGTTGGGGTCCTGCGCGAAATGCCACAATGACAAAAATAATAAGATCTATAACGGTAAAAGTGTTCACACTCCGCACTCGGGAACTTACGGTTACCCCGTGACCAACGGGGTCTGGACCTGGAAGGGTCTGGACGCCGAAGAACTCGCCGCCAAGCCTGAAATAACAGCGCTCCTGAAGCAGAACCGGACCACTCTAAGCCAGACGCAGCAGTGGCGGAGTGTGCAATTCCACGGGATCCACCTCTACCGCGTGCCTGTTGTCGCCGGTATTGAAGGTATTGATTCGGTGGACGGAACCGGCAAGGTACTCTCGTGCAGCAGTTGTCATAAAACTGGCTTCGCGGGCGCGAATATTGATAGAACTTTTCCGCGCACGACGTGCTCAAAATGTCACAACGTTCAAGTCTTCAATGAAACTTCACGCGCTCCGATGGGAGCCGAAGCGCCTAGTTGCACGTCCTGCCATGTCCAGCATATCAAGGACACTCACTGGGCCACGTCGCTGCTCGACAAGAAAACGGATCATACAAAAGAGGGCACTACCCACCCACTACCGGTACTGACGATAGTGGACGCGGCCAAGCCACGCGCGACCAGCATGGGCAGTAAGCAGTGAGCGTGACAAGTGGGCAGTAAGCAGCGAGGAATCTTATGAAGGAGCTATGCCAGGATGTTGGAATTACGGCCTAATTGCGAATGCTGTAACAAGGATTTGCGCCCGGAATCCGTGGAGGCGATGATCTGCACGTTTGAATGCACGTTCTGTCGATCGTGCGTAGAAGAGAATCTCAAGAATGCTTGCCCCAACTGCGGAGGAAATTTTACCAGACGTCCGATAAGACCTGCGCAACATTTAGTTAAATACCCAGCATCGCTCAAACGCATTCACAAGCCTGAAGGATGTGGCGGCAGCCTAATGAAACGAAACGTCTAAAAGAAAACGGTGGCGTGCCTCGAACCCGTCACCACCAGGAACCATCCGCAGATTATGAAAAAGTCGCAATTGCTTTTCATCCTTACGCTCCTGGCGCTGCTTTTGGCGATCAATCAATTATTCACTGCGCCGTCGTCGCTGAGAAGTTATTTAGGCGGTCTGCCGTGGTACGGGTGGGTCGGCATAAGCGTGTTTCTCGCCCTCACCGGCGTTGTGTTTGCGCTCCGTGACGCCCAACGGGCGCGCCGTTTGCTCGAAGAACCAATGGAGAAACACATTGATCCGAACGATCAAAGGATTCAGCTTTCACAGGAGTTACGCGAAAAGTACGATCCCGACGGACCTGACTATCCTCACCCGGTGGTAATTGCGGATCGCTGTATCGGCTGTCAGGCATGCGTTGATGCATGCCCTCACAACGTGCTGGCGATGGTCAATAACATTGCTGTCCCCGTGGCTCAAGACCAATGCGTGGAAGATACGGGATGTCAGGTTGCTTGTCCGGTCAGCCCTAAAGCTTGCATCGTCGTTAACACAACGAAGATCATCAAGCCGCGACCCGTTCCTACACGCAACGAAAAGTTTATGACCAACGTCTCGGGATGCTACATCATCGGCGACGTCTCCGGCACTCCGCTGATCAAAAACGCCGCCAACGAAGGCGCTGATGTCATCAAGCACATCGCGCAGGAGCTAAAGAACTCACCGTCCGAACCGAAAGCTGAATTCGATGTGGCGATCATCGGCATTGGCCCGGCCGGCTTGTCTGCGGCGGTACTGGCCAAACAGCACAATTTGAGATACGTCGGTATCGAGCGTGAGAAGGTGCTGGCGACAATCGACGCCTACCCGAAAAATAAATACATCTTCTTTAAGCCGGAGACAATGGAAGAGCGTGGAGGTATCAAGGTCGCGGGAGCGGGCGATCAGCGCGAGAATATTCTTGATTCGTGGGTCGCTACCATGACGAGCAATGGCGTAGTGATTAACGAACAAGAGAGCTGCAAAGCTGCGAAACGCGCCGAAGATGGCGACTACTTTACCGTCGAGACCGAAAAGGGAGAAGCGCGGGAACCGTTCGTCTATCACGCGCGCCGGCTCGTTCTGGCGCTCGGCAATCGCGGAACACCGATGAAGCTTAGAGTGCCGGGTGAAGAGATGAAAATCACACGCAATGGCCGAGCTGAGGATAAGGTACTGTACAAACTATCCAACCCGGCGGACTTCAAACAGAAGAAGATAGTGATCGTCGGCGGTGGCAACTCGGCGGTCGAAGCGTCTGTAGACCTGGTGGCGTGGCGACGCGGGTCTCAAATCGATTTTCGCTCTCCCGAGGAGATCAACGATGTCACTCTAGTGGTACGTAGTGGTTTTACCAATGACATTAAATTCGGCAACAAGCTGCTGCTGTACCATTGCATTGACGAAGGCAAGGTTAAGGTTTACTGGAATGCAGGCGTCAAAGAGATTAGCGACGGGGAAGTGGTTCTAATGGACGCCCGGACGCAGCAAGAGAAAGCACGATTTGCAAATGACTATATTCTCGCTTTGATCGGCGGCGACCGCCCTACCAGATTTCTGGAGTCAATCGGCATTACCATTCCAAAAAACTAGCGAAACCGCCGAACGCAATGCGATGTTTTCGAAAAGTAACCATGTTGGACTAAAAGCGCCCGAGAACACGGAGATCGCACACAGACAACTGAACATAGTCACTACCAGAATGTTCCTGTTCCTTGGCAATTTCAAACGCCTATGTTATAGAGTGGGTGTCCAATCCAGTCTTAGCAAGAAATGTTACCAACTTCCACCCTTGAAAGGAGAGTTCTCGAATGTCAGCAGAAGCAGCAGCAACGCAAAAGACTTTCGCAGTGGCTTCCGTGCCAACAGCTACGGAATTCCTCGAATTCGCGAGAAAGAGCAAATTCGTCAATCTCGATGTTAGCCTGGCCTCCGTGCTGGAAAACTCGGATTCCGTCCTGCGCGGACGGGGAGGCTATGTCGTATTCAATATTCGGTGTGGCTTGCTCATCATCGACCACACGCTGGATACACGCCAACAGTTTCAGTAAGAGAAGGCGTATCCAAATTTACAGCAGTCCGCTTTAGGCGTGGTACGTGAAAAAAGTCGTCCTAAAAGGTGGGATCGCTTGCCACACCCAAGAAGAGACCTCTGAAAAACCAGCCACGCAGCCCCGATCTTTAGAATCGGGAGCTGCGTGGACGAGTTTGTGTGCGCCTGAATATTGTGCTTGAAAAACCCAAAGCGTGCGAAATTGCAATTTGAATGATCTGAACATCAGACCACGCCTGAATCGATTCCCATAGAAATCATCCAGCAGCACAACTAATCATAATGTCCGGCGTATGACGTTGCTCCATAGTTTAAAGGCGCTAATCAGCGAAGACGTCTATGGCAACTATCAGCTCACATAGTCTGCAACGCCTGGTAGACGGCGCTCTGGACTGGACGACCAACAATCTCGAGTCGTTTGATCCTTTCATAAACGGACCTAAGCCCGATGTGCTTCGCAGCAAAGCGATGGCTGAGCTTGCCTTCATGTGCGATTACTATCGCCGCGCGACTGAAGGCATTCGGGATCCAGGGGTTCAGAAATGCGTCTCTTTTCTACAGGCAATCTGGCTGCGCCCCGATTACAAGGAGCTCATTGTTCGAAATCCCGAGAGCCTTCAATTGTATGTGCTCGCATATAACTCACTCGTGAGTTGTGGCATGGAAGATCGCTCTTATCGAGAGGTCATTCAGCGCGTCGTCGACCAGGGATATGCAACCGCCGTCGAGGCCGTACCCTTTCGACTTCTGGATCTTCGTCACGTGCTTGACTATGGCGGCTTTCAGCACAACCTTAATGCTTACGATCAACTCTATCAACCAACGCTCCTGGCCCGGATGCCACCCGTCGTGTATTTGACGGATGGCGACGTGTACTGCCTGACCCACACACTTTTCTACCTCGCGGATTTCGGCTTTAAGCCAGTAGACACGGTTCTTGAAAAACAAATGGAAACGATTTGCTGGATGGTCGGGACTCTGTTGGGAATTTATTTGCGCGTCAGGGACTGGGACCTGGTGGCCGAGCTCTTGTTATGTTGCTTGTGCTTGCGCTGGAAAGCTCCGGTTGTCTTTGAGGCAGCATGGGACTCTCTCATAAGGGCACAACTGGCGGATGGCTCTATTCCCGCGCCAAAGTTTTCGATGGATCGGCGTAAGGAATTGAATGAAAAACAGTGGAGCACTTACTGTTTTGAAGAAAACTATCATACGACGCTGGTAGCTGCGCTCGCAGCATTTCTAAGCGATCGATGGCTGAAGAATCCATGAGTATGCCAAGGCGAATAACTGAGTTTGACCGCTCGTGTGAACTTGCTGGGTTGGCTGGCGCTCGGGCGCGAACCTGGTTTCTGGAGCTTCATGAGGATCGCAGTGCCGAGACGCGAATTCCTCTGGCAAGTGTTCTCCAGTGTCTCGCCGGATGTTGGATTTGTGAACAACTTCTTGTGGCTGAAGCGCGGAAACCAGATGTCCAATCGTTCGCTGACCAGGTCGAGCGGCGTTTAAAAGGCCAAGAGCAGCAAGCGTTTTCGGCTCTCATGGGCTGTGATGCTGCCCTCGTTTGTCTGTGTGCCGGCATTTTACGGGCACTGGACAGACGGAGTGAGCACCTGGAACGGTTTGTCCAACAATTAGCCTTGAGCCTCCAAGGGCACGAGGACAACGATCCCGATCTCTTCGCAACGCGCTTCTTGCTTCACGATCTCGGTCTACAGTCAGACCCGGGGCCTTATCATATTCATTCCCCCCAGTTGGAGAGCGGAACCAATCTCTTCCTGGTTGATGAATCTGCCATCGCGTCAATGGCTGCGGCTATCGCCGCGTCAACCGCTTACGGTAAACGACCTCCTTCAGCACAGCCTGAGCTTCTGGAGCAGCTGAAGGCTGTGCTACCGGTGTGGATGCTGTATTACTTCCGTCAATACAATATTGAAATGGGGACCTTGCTTCTACGCGCCATGAATTACCTTCGCCTCTCACAAGACAAGGCCGTCGAAGAGGGACTCGCTTTTGTGTTTGCGCAACAACAGCCGGACGGCCGTTTTGGTTTCTTTGCCCCCGAGGTATCTAATCTTCGTTCCAAAGGGCGCGACCTGAATGACCTGATCGATCTCTACTTACCGATCACCGTGTCCTGCCTCTGGGCGATTGCTGAGGTCACCCTCGAAGGCTTCTCGCTTTTCAGCTTTCCTGGAACGGATTGACCATAGTGTTTTCGATTCGCGCTGTATAGGAAAGTACGGATGCTTAGATGGCCCTTGCAACTCCCCGATTACTCTGGCACGGTTTGATTCATTTAAGATTCGCCCAGCGTTTTACCTTTCCCGCCGTCGGTAAATTTTTTAGAGTGTTGATTCTTAAAAGCAACCAGCGGCCCGCTACGAACGGACCCTTTCAATCGGGAGGACGTCGCTTTGCGTTGACGTCCTCCTGTGTTCTTTATGGGTTCCGAAGGAGAGGCTTGTAACCGGAATTGCAAAAGGATTAGAAGAAAAGGTGAGGGAACACCGCGCGTTAAAAAGGAATGTCATCGTCTGCGATATCGGTCTGATGCTCTGTAGTAGTAGCGCCTGCTGCAGCGGCTTTCTCCATTGGTGGTTCCTGTTCTCCTCTGGCGCCGCCAATAAACTGCATCTCCGTACCGTGAACCTCCAGGGTGTGTCTCGGCTTTCCGTCTCGATCAGTCCACTCCTCTACACGCAGCCTGCCTTCGATATAAACGGGGCGGCCTTTCGTTAGATACTGTGAGGCGGTTTCCGCCTGGCGTCCCCAGAGAGTCACTCGAAACCACGTCGTCTGATCCTGCATCTCGCCGGTCTTGTCCTTGCGCCGCTCATTTGTCGCGATGCTAAAACTGCAAACAGGTGTGCCCTGGGGCGTGTAACGCAATTCAGGATCGCGGCCTAGATTTCCTACAAGAATAACCTTGTTAAAGGACATGAAGGACCTCTCAATAGCTTTGGAATTTGGGGAACTCGAGCGCAATCCTACTCGCGCAAGAACTCGGGGTCAAGTTGACGATCACTTGCCAATTAATACGCACGGAAGCAAAAAACCTGGTATCGCGTTTGGCTTCCAATTTCTGCTAGACTACAAGCGAATTGGCAGCGTTTTGGTTTGGGGTAAAGCAAACTGTTAGTTTGCGCGCCTTGAGCAATTAGCACTGAGTGCCTCGGTAAGGAGAGTCCGCAAACTAGCAGTTTGCGTTAGGTAAATGAAGTCTAAAGTCTACATGGAGACGTTTGGCTGCCAAATGAACGTCGCAGACACGGAGCGCGCCGCATCTGGTTTGCGAAAGGCGGGTTACGACATTGCGTCTTCGGCAGAAACTGCCGACGTGGTTCTATTCAATACGTGTTCAGTCAGGGAGCGTGCCGAACGAAAGGTTCTCAGGAGAATCGGCGAGGTTCGTAAGCTTTCGAGCCCGACGACTCAAAAGAAACCTGTAATAGGTGTGATGGGTTGCGTGGCTCAATTGGAGGGTTCGTCTATCTTCCAAAATTCTCCCGCCGTCGATTTGGTCATCGGAACGCGTGCGACTGACCGAATACCATCCTTGATTGCACGAGTGCAGGGCGGGGAAAAGTGGGTTATCGATTTAGAGGAGCGCGCGGAAGGTGAAATATGGGACGTTTCGCCTGCCGAAAGGCGTTCCCCCTACCTCGCATTTGTTCCCATAATCGAAGGTTGTAACAAATTTTGTTCGTTTTGCATCGTTCCTTATTCGCGTGGCCGGGAAAAAAGTCGCAACGCCCGCGAAATCATTGCCGAGGTGCGCAGCCTCAGATCGTTTGGCTATAAAGAGGTTCACCTTATTGGGCAGAACGTTAATAGCTATCGGCCGATGTCTCATGATGGTCTGGAAATTTATTCGGGCGCGACGCCCTTTTCGCGATTGCTGAGAGCTGTTGCCGACACCGGGATGCAGCGAATCAAATTCACCACTTCATTTCCCAGAGACTTCCATGCTGATATAGTGTCCGCGCTAGAAGAATTTCCGAATCTTTGCGACTGGGTCCACTTGCCCGCGCAGTCGGGAAGCGATCGGATTTTAAAAGCAATGCGGCGCGGTCATAATTCGGAAGATTATCTGCGGCGGGTGGAAGCCATCAAGCGTTCGAAACGCCGGCTGGCGCTGACGAGCGATATCATCGTCGGCTTTCCCGGAGAATCGGATGAGGATTTTGAAAACACGATGAAGCTGCTTCGCAGCTGCCAATA
>JALYXE010000236.1 GCA_030947265.1 Acidobacteriota bacterium | reverse complement strand
CCTGTTGCCCGCCTGAAACTCTTACTTCTGCGGCAAGTCCGTTCGGATCAACTTCCTTTACATAGAGGCCGCGAACCCCCACCAGATGTTTATCGCTAATGAGTTGCTGCGAAAGCTCGGCAAGAGTGATTCCCAGGTGCAGACCGTTGCCCTTTGGATCGGATTCCTTGCTCCTGGAAGGAGCCGCATCCTCAAAGTCCTTCAGTACCTGTGGAGGGGGCCGTTCACCAAGCACCACGTTCGCGACATGCTTCTCCAGTTTGCCTTCGCGATCGCGTAGATAAGTGAACGCGGCGGACTCTCCCACGGGGCTGCCCGCAACTTTCTGAATCAAATCCTGCGCGCTTGCCACGGCCTGGCCATTGAATTCTGTAATAATGTCGATCTTCTGCAAGCCTGCCTTCGCAGCGGGTGTAAGCTGGCCATCTTTGGTTTGTTGCACGTCCATGATAATGGCCCCCTTCGCCTCGGGTAGACCATAAACTCGGGCAAACTCGTCTTTCACCGATTCAAGCGTGACGCCCAAATAACCTCGACGAACCTTCCCCTGAGAAACAATCTGACGATAGACGAAATTTGCTTCGGTAGCCGGCAGCGCGAAACCAATGCCGTTGTAATCTCCAGTAGAAGTTGCGATTTGGGAGTTGATCCCAATCACTTCTCCACGCATATTCACCAACGGTCCACCGCTATTTCCGCGATTGATTGCGGCGTCGGTTTGCAAGAAGCGTTGAAAGTTTGTGAAGTAAGGAGTCTCTCGTTCCTTCTTCGAGATGATGCCGGCAGTAACCGTTTGATCGAGGCCAAATGGTGAGCCAATCGCCAACACCCAATCGCCCACCTGGGCCGCATTCGAGTCTCCCAGGGTGAGGGTGGGCAAATCCTGCGGAGCATCAATCTTGATAACCGCTACATCCGTTTCCTCATCGATTCCCATTACTTTGCCGCGATACTTTTCGCCTGACTGCAAGCCAACGATTATCCGCGAAGAACCTTCTACGACGTGTTCATTCGTTAGAATGTAACCCTTGGGATTGACAATGAAACCACTGCCTACGCCACGCGCAGGACGACGAGCCTGACGTCGAAACATGTCAAGCAGCGGATTATTAGACGATGGATCGTCTTTATCGTCGTTGTCTTTGTCTACCACGTCGGGCGTAGACGCGATAGTCTCAATGTTCACCACTGCGGGCTCGACTCGCCGGGCAATTTCCGCGAAGGACGCGGACAGCGCCTCCGGCGCGCGGGCAATCTGCGCCTCGTTTTGCGCAACGGTCGGCCGTCCTGAAAGCATCGCACCGACTCCAATTCCCGCCAATAGACAGGCGCTGGCGAGAGCAATGATCCATACGCGAAGTTTTCGTAAAATGACCCGCTCGTTAGTAGAGGTTTGGTCTTTGGCAAGTTCGAACATAAATACCACCTTCGATAAAAGCTGCAAGTCGCGCTCCCCGGAACGCCACTAACTAGAGTGACTATCGGAGCACAAATGGGAAGGTTCAAAGTATAACGAATAGGAGACAAAGGGGCAAAAGATAGGCGCTGGAAATAGGCGGCAGGAGACGGCAGGAGGAGACGGCAGGAGCAGGCTGCAGGAGCACGAGGCAGAAGCCCTGCGAAACTGAAAGCAATTTTTCATTTCTCATTTAACTGCAGTCTATTTACACGCTTATGACTGCAGCCTATTTACGCGCTCATAAATGGGTAAATGAGAAATGAGAAATGGAAAATGGAAAATTGCCTTCCGCTTCGGCCGCCGCCGCCTGCTCCTTGCGTTTCTAAGGTCTGAGGAAGACTTTCAAAACGTCCTTTTTCCCGGCGCGCTCCATGGCATGGACACCTTTGGCGAGCGGATATTCTTCGCTAATCAGACTATCAATATCGACGGCGCCTTTTTTCAAGAGATCAAGCGCCGGCTCGAATCGACCGCAACGAGAGCCCAGAATAGTAATCTCATCAACAACGAGCCGAGGTCGATCGATTTCTTCCAGCTTACTGGCTCCCTGGAATGTTGACTTCAACACCAGTACACCCCGAGGGCGCAGCAGCTTCAGCGCCCCTGAGAAGCCCGACGGTGAGCCTGACGCCTCCACCACGAAGTCGAATTCGCCTTTTCGGCTGAGGCCCGCTTTTACCGTAGCCGTTTCAATACCACGTCGTTCCGCTATGCGTAGTTTTTCAAGGTGCTTACCAATTAACAGAACGGCGGCCCCGGTCAAGGCAATTACTTGCGCGCAAAGAAGGCCCAGCTTTCCATCGCCGATCACTGCCACGCGATCTCTGTTTTTAATTGCCACGCGTTCCATGATGCCGCACGCAGCCGCCAGAGGTTCAGTGAAAACCGCATGCTCGTCAACGATCTTGTCGGGTACAACCAGAAGATTCGTCAAAGGCAGCCGCAAAAACTCGGCGTGTGCCCCATCCCTTCCTACAATCCCCAAAACTGTACGACTCGCGCAATGACGGGAATCACCCGCGCGACACAGTTCACACTTTCCGCAGCCCGCATTAATCTCTCCGACGACCCGCTGGCCCAGCAGCAAGTCGTCAGGAGCTTCCTCCACCAATCCTACAAACTCGTGACCAATAGTTCCTTTGAATCCGGCATACCCGCGCGCAATTTCGAGATCTGTGTTGCAGATACCGGAGAGCAGAATCCGCACCAGAGCTTCCTGGCCGGCCTCAGGCCTTTCAATTTCACGTACTGCGAGTTTCTTTTTGTCGATTCTTAAAGCCTTCATAAAAAGCAGAACAGGCTTTCCTGCCCGTCATATATAGATTTGAAAACAACTGACATACAGGAATGCCTGTCCTACTTCAGAAACTTTTTGTGCGCGTGTAAACGTTCTGCGAAGTAAGTTCAACGGTCTGATTATGTCCGGCGATATTAACTGGAAGACGCCACTCCAGATTCTCTTCGCCTGATAGCGTAGCGTGTAACCACCAATTGCCTGGGCTAATCACAACCGACGTCTGGCCCCTTTGGTCCAACCTGGCAGTAACAGGTTTGCGACCCTTCATACGTTCTGTCAGGAAATCATCGAAGCGTTTGCCTGCGCGCCGTTCGGTAAAATATTCGTGCCGCACCGCCACAATATCAACGGGGTAAAGTTCGATGGATATTTCGCGGACCTCGAGGGTAGTGGCAGGCTGTCGGAGGATAATCTGTAAGATGGTTTCGCCGCTGGAGGCTGGCGGGTTCTTTGTTACCTCGTGAGGAAGTTGTGAGTAGATAAGCCATCCAGCTGACAACAGTGCGGCGACGAGTCCCGCTCGGAGAAAGAGCGTTATGAGATTACGGGAAATGCTTGTCGGCTTCACGTTTCGAGAAATGCTTGAGAAATGTATGACAGGCATTGTTGCTGTCCTACGGCTTTTCAAAATGAGTGGCACGCCCGACCGCCCCAAGCGGGCAGTCCCGGCGAATACCTGCCCTGCGCTTCGCTATTTCTTCAAAGCGCGAACGTAAGTTACCAGGGAGTCGATCTCTTGTTCCGAAAGCTTCTTGCTAAATGCCGGCATCTTGCCCTTGTCGTTCATAATTGCATTGAATAAGCGCTCATCGCCGACCTTGCCCTGCCATGTCGGATCGGTGAGATCACGAGCATGTTTCAGTTTGCCCTTTAACGTTTTTGCCCGACCATCTTTCCCATGACACGAGGCACAGTTTTTGGCATACAACTCAGCGGCACTCCTGGCGCTGACGTTGCGGGCCTCGCCGGTCATAGCCCGACCGGCTAGTATCGCGTCAAACGATATAGCTAAGATGGCAAGTAACAAGACACATCTCATCGATTTAATTCTCCGCTTAGGGAAAGTAGCTGCAATACTTTCACGGTTTACTGGACAAGGGAAATTCCATGCTGCAATTCATGATGGAATTCATGATACCGAAGGCTAGATGTTTTGTGTATCTACAACCGACTTTTTATAGGTTGAAAGGTTTTGGAATGCGAAGTAAGCTCAGAGCGCAATCAGAACAGATGAATGACAGATGAATGACAGCTGAATAGATGTCACTTAGCCTGCGGACCGGGGTCCCAGCTGGGCAACCGGGCGGTGGCAGCGGGGCTATTGCGAGGGCCGTGGAAATAGTTTCCGACAAATTTCGCGACGAATGCGGGGTCTTTGGCATCTATGGCCACTCCGATGCGGCGCGTCTAACATACCTCGGCCTCTATGCGCTGCAACATCGTGGGCAGGAATCCTGTGGCATTGTTTCTTCCAATGGATTGGAACTGCGCCAGGAGCGCGCGATGGGTCACGTAGCCGACTCATTTGATCAATCAACGCTGGATCGTTTAACCGGCGCCAGCGCCATCGGCCACGTTCGCTATTCTACTGCCGGGGAAGTTTCAATTCGCGAAGCCCAGCCTTTTCTTGTTACCTGTCAGCATGGACAAATCGCCGTTTGTCATAACGGAAACTTGCCCTTTGCTCGAGAGGAAAGGCGCAGACTCGAGCGCGAAGGGGCAATTTTTTCAGCGACCTCGGACACCGAAGTTATTCTCCACGGTGTTGCGCGATCCAAAGCTGGATCAGTCAGCGAAGCAATTCCCGAAGTCTTACGAAAAACGGAGGGTGCGTTTTCAATGCTTTTCCTCACGCCTTCGGAGCTGATAGCGATTCGCGACCCGCGGGGCTTTCGTCCTCTGGCGTTGGGACGTTTAGGCGACGCATGGGTGGTAGCATCGGAAACTTGTGCGTTCGACCTTATCGATGCCCAGTACATTCGCGACGTCGAACCCGGCGAGATGTTGGTCATTAATCAAGAGGGTTTGCGTTCGTACCATCCTTTACCCGAGCAAAACGCATCGATGTGTCTGTTTGAACATGTCTATTTTGCGCGCCCCGATTCGCTCATTTATGGACACTCGGTTAATGAATCTCGTCACAGGATGGGCAAGCGCCTGGCTATCGAGCAGCCTGCCCAAGCGGATCTTGTTGTGCCGGTTCCCGACTCCGGCACCGTCGCGGCGATTGGTTATTCAGCGCAAAGCCAAATCAGTTTCCGCTTTGGCCTCGTGCGAAACCATTACGTGGGCCGCACCTTCATCGAGCCGCGGCAGTCCATTCGCTCCTTCGGTGTCCGGATAAAACTCAATCCTGTCCGTCACTTGATCCAAGGCAAACGCGTGGTGCTGATTGACGATTCAATTGTGCGAGGCACAACTTCAAAAAAGATTGTGAGGATGGTACGTGAAGCGGGCGCGAAAGAGATCCATCTGCGAATCAGTTGCCCGCCGACGATTAGTCCCTGCTATTACGGAATAGACACGCCAAACAAAGAGGACTTGATTGCCGCGCAAATGTCGGTTGAGGAGATACGAAAGTTTATCGAGGCCGACTCGCTTGGCTATCTTTCACTCGAAGGAATGATTGAAGCTATAGGCATCAGTGCTGACTCTTCCTGCGTCGCCTGCTGGAACGAGCATTACCCAACGCGCATTACGAGCGAAGCGGAAACAATGTGGGAGCGGGATCACGAGGCAGTAGCTGCTGATAGCTAAGTGGAACCCGAACGAACAAGGTTCGACACCTTCAATTTCAGACAAAAGGATATTTGTAGTGAGCCGAGCGACAAAAGGGTGCGGGTGCGCGACGGCGGTTCTCGCCGTGATCATAGTTGCCGCCGGTTATGTGGGCTACAAGTATGTGTATCCCAGGTGGAAGACGAGACCACCGCCGGCTTCGGGTGGCGAACTTCAGGTTCACGTTCTCGACGTTGGACCCAGCGATGGTGATTCTATTCTGATTATCTCGCCCGGCGGCAAGAGCGTTCTAATCGACGCTGGGGATGCGGGCAAAGGCAAAGTTCTGTTGGACGCTTTGAAGCGCTACAACGTTCAGCAGCTTGATTTTGTTATCGCCACACATCCCCATCCGGATCACATTGGCGGCGCCGACGAGGTGATTAAAGCGACTAAAGTGTTGAATGTGATTGATAACGGGCTCGGGCCAGATGTGCCGGAATCCTTTGCTGCGCAAAATAAAACCGCGAGTGTTAGGTCTGGCAAAAAAACCGCGGCCAACCGCCCTGATAAGTCGGTAGCAAAGTCTGGAACAATCACAAAGTTTTACGATGAATACAAGGAAGCGATAACCCTAAGCGGGGCTCATTACGAAAAGGCAGTGCCAGGCACGAAATATGACCTCGGTGCTGGTGTTCGTCTGACCATACTAGCGCCAAGCGAGCCTTTCTTCACGAAGGAACAGACGAATACCGGCGGCAATCCGACGAATGCAAATTCCATTGTCGTGCGGCTCGATTACGGTGATTTTTCGATGCTGCTGCCGGGCGATGCAGAAGAACAGACAGAGCACCGGATGCTTACCCGGGATCTGAATCTCAAAGCAAAGATTCTCAAGGTTGGTCACCACGGCTCGAAGTATGCCACCTCCCAGGAGATGGTGAATCGAGTAAAGCCCGAGGTGGCGATCATTTCATGCGGGGAATGGAACCGTTATGGCCACCCTTCGCAGGTTGTTTTGGATCGGCTCCGGGGGGCAAATGTGAAACTTTACCGCACAGACTTGCAGGGCGAGATCACAATTACGACCAGAGGCAGGGAAAGCGATTACGTCATCAAAACCGCGAAGGAAGCTAAGAGTGATTTGTGGGTGGGGCGCACCGCACAAAAGGATGATTCCTCGCGTTCGGGATTCATTGCATACGGCGATTTCGGACCACCGCCTAAGACGAAGGCCGGTAAGTAGTAAGTAGTGAATCGTGAATCGTGAATAGTGCATGGTGAATGATGAATGGTAAATAGTGACTGGTGAATATATCCAGAAGGTGAAACAGTACAAGGCAGGTCGTCAGGCCTTCGAATCTTTGCGATTCCGACTCTCGCTTGTTGCGTGTTGCGGCTCTGCCGCCGCGCAGTGCGGTGAGGCTTCGCCTCACCGTCGAGCTTTTGTTCTCTTTGCGAGGCTGCCTCTCGCTTTGAGGCACAGCCTCAAGGACGCTACACGCCGCGAGCCGGAAAGGCGAAGCCTTTCCTCACTGTGCGGCGGCAAAGCCACAAAGGCACAGTTACAGTGATGACCAAGCCCATAACCTACAGCGACGCCGGCGTAGATATCGACACGGCAACGCGAGCGACTGAAAAAATCAAAGAACTCGCGCGTAGGACCTTCAACCAGCGAACGCTTTCTGAAATAGGAAGCTTCGGAGGAATGTTTGATGGTGCTTTCCCTAAACTGAAGCAGCCGGTCTTAGTTGCCTCGGCCGATGGAGTGGGCACCAAACTGAAGATTGCTTTTTTGACGGGTGTACACCACACCATCGGCAGGGATCTGGTCAACCACTGTGTAAACGACATCCTGGTCCAGGGCGCGCGGCCTCTGTTCTTCCTCGATTACATTGCCACTGGAAAACTTTTACCCGAAGTTGTAGCCGGCATAGTTGAAGGCATCGCAAAGGGTTGTGTGGAAAATGGCTGCGTCTTGCTTGGTGGTGAGACGGCAGAGATGCCCGATTTTTACGCGGTGGGCGAATATGATGTTGCCGGTTTCATTGTGGGAATTGCGGATCGGGAGAAGGTGATTGAAGGTAAACAAATCGTACCGGGTGATTTTCTTCTGGCTCTACCTTCGATCGGACTTCATACCAATGGTTACTCGCTCGCCCGCAAACTGTTCTTTGAAGTGGCTGGTTACGTGGCGAATACTTACCTGGAAGGGTTGGGGATGACAGTTGGCGAAGCTCTGTTGCAGGCACACGTCAGTTATCTCAAACCCCTTGAGGAATTGCTTGATTCAGGGTTGATAAAAGGCCTCGTGCACATCACGGGCGGCGGATTGACCGACAACATTCCTCGGATTCTACCCGAAGGTACTGCAGTAGAAATTGATAAAGGGAGTTGGCCCGTGCTTCCCATTTTCGAGCTGATGCAGCAAATCGGCAATGTAGCCGAAGCGGAGATGTACAGAACGTTCAACATGGGCGTCGGCATGGTGATTGTTTGCGCGCTCCATGACGTAGAGGCAGTCAAATCTCATCTGCAACAGCGCACCGAGGTTGTCTACGAAATCGGCCGTGTCACCAAAGGCGACGGTGAAGTTTCAATCAAGTAAGTCCGGATCTGCCCTGGTTCCGGTTCATTTGAAAACGGGCCTCTCTTTGGAGT
>JALYXE010000230.1 GCA_030947265.1 Acidobacteriota bacterium | reverse complement strand
TGACGCTGGCATTAACGGAAACGGTAGTCTTGGCGGTGATCTCACTGAGCGCGCTGTTCTTCTTTCAACGCTATGAAGGAACGCGAAAGTTTGCCGCCGCCGCGCTAAAGGGTTCGACGAAAAAGCGCAAAGCAATTACCCGCGGCAGGTTGCGCGCGATTGCGATCGCGGGTGCGATAGTCTTTTCTCTGTTTCTTGTTTTGCCGGTGGCGACGATCGTTCTCGTCAGCTTTGCGCGCGAGGGAAGTTGGACTACGCAAACTTTGCCAGTTTCTTACACTCTCGCCAACTACACCAGAATGTTTTCTGATTACCGTGCCGCTGAAGTTTTTGTTAATAGTTTGTCGATGTCGGCAATCGCCGCCGGGGCTGCGCTACTCTGGAGTTTTTGTGTGGCCGGGCTAGTGGCGAGAAAGGGTGGACGCAATTGGAAACGGCTGCTTTCGTGGTTGATACTCATGCCCTGGGCGCTGCCGGGAACTGTGGTCGCCATCTCTGTAGCGGAAGCCTATGGAAGGCCATCCTGGCTGGCCGGTTCTTTCATACTCGTTGGGACGTTCTGGATCCTGCCTGTAGTTTACTTCCTCCGATTTATGCCACTCGTCGTGCGAGCCGTACAGGCGAGCATGGAGCAGGTTGATGCGGCGCTCGCGGAAGCTGCATCAAGTCTTGGCGCGAACTGGTGGCAAAGATTCGTTCGCGTTACCTTGCCGCTGGTCTGGCCCGGAGCTATTGCCGGCACTCTGCTGGCTTTTGTGATTGCGCTGGGAGAATATGTGGCATCGGTGCTGGTATTTGTTCCGGCCAATCGCCCAATTTCAATTGCCATTGCTTCCGAGCTGCGCGATTTCAATTTGGGGACGGCAGCGGCTTATGGTGTTGTCCTCATCGCGATCATTGGATTAACAATGCTCGTTGCCGGGCGATTGGAACGAAGAAATGGTGGAGAGATTAAATGAGGAGAGTGTTTTATGATTAAGACCATCGGATTAACTCATATCCAACTTGTAGGACAGGCATTCCTGCCTGTCGCTGCTTAGTGGCCTAGGATTCAGACAGAACTTCAAACAAAGGGCACGGATAAAATAGAAGTGAAATCCAGGAATTTCAACGAGCCTGCGAAGCAATTTCTTGTTGTCCTGTGTGCGATTGCAATGCTCTCGCCATCGGTCTGGAGAATTGCACGAGCGCAGGAAGCTTCTCCTTCAGCCACGCCAATACCTCAGGCGATCGATAAGGCCGAGCTTCATCAGGCGCTGCTCGATCTCACAAACCCCTGGACAGTAATGTGCGTCGCTGCGCATCCAGACGACGAAGACGGGACCACCTTAACCGTGCTGAGACGCAAGTATGGAGTCCATACCGTCAGTCTCTTTTCCACATACGGTGAAGGCGGACAGAACGCAGTCGGCCCGGAACTTTATGAAAAGCTTGGTGTAATACGCGCGCGCGAGACGATGAACGCTGCGCAGATTCAGGGATCCGAGCCGTACTTCCTCGGGTTAAAGGATTTTGGATTTTCGAAATCCGCGGACGAGGCATTCCGCGTGTGGGGACATGATGAAGCACTGCGTCGCATGGTATTGAAGATCCGCGAGTTGCGGCCGGATGTAATCATCACGAATCATGACACCACCTCCGGTCACGGCCATCACCAGGCAACTGGGCGGTTAATACTCGAAGCGTTTGACGTGGCTGCGGATCCAAAACGCTTTCCGGAACAACTCAGTCAATTGAAACCCTGGCAGCCGCAACGACTGTTCGTGCGAATCTTCTCCGCAAGCCCAAGTACTAACAAGGCTACTGACGGAAAAATTATTGCGATTGATCCGAACGAGACCGACCCAGTCCGCGGCATTAGTTACGCGGCGCAATCCCTGGCTGCCCTTCAAAAGCATGCGACGCAGGGACCATGGCCGAAATCGATCGAAGCGTGGTTAAAGGCACGAAGAATTGAAAGCGGTAAGCTGCCTTTGGTTCGATACCTCCTCGCCCGGGAAGCTTCGCAAGCTCAACCACTTCCCGATTCCGCTTTAACTTTGCTCGATGGATTAAAGCCTCCCGCATCCATCTCAACCAGACTCGTGCCGCTCATGATTGACACACGTCCGCTTACCGAGTTTCTGGACCAACCGGGCCGTGTGCTCGAGACTCTGATCAAGTGGCGACTGAGCAATCCCGCTTCGGAAACCTCTTCTGATGATCCTCAACGGCTTCATCGGATGGAGGCCAGATTCAACAAAGCGATGGCCGTTGCTTCTGGCGTGACCCTATCAGTTACTCCACTCTCCACTGTTCTTGTACCGGGCATAAACACAAGGTTGTCAGTTAGTCTCGCCAACACTGGCGATCGAGGAGTTCACGTCAACCAGGTGAGATTTGCTGGTTGGGGCGACGAGGTGCCTGTGCAAACAGCGGATCTACTGCTGCCCGATACCGAAACCACTGGTACGGTAAATACATACCCGCCGAAGAATATCTCCTTCACCCTGCCTAAAGAAGAGCACCTTTACGATGATCTCTTTCTCGGCAAGCGCTTTGAAGCTCGCGCGGAATTAGAGATTGACGGTGCAAAATTTCTGGTGAGTGCGCACGAGAATATTGACGTTGCGCCCGCGGTGGAAATCAATAGAGTGTCGCCATCACCCTGTGTTCGAACGCTGGAAACTCTGGGCCAATGCAAAGTATTGAAGGTCACCCTAACGAATAATGTGGCGGCGCCGTTTCGCGGAACGATGAAGGTCAGCTTAGCTAACAACGCCGGCCGTCGTGGTACCGAGACAGATCATCAAATTGTGTTAGCGCCGCTTGAAACACGCGACGAAACAGTGTTGGCCGGCAATGCTATCCCCGATAGAGAGGCTCTCAGCGATCTGAAGAACTCAGGATCCATAGCCATCGCAATATACCCACTCGATTCTAACAATCTAATCACGGGGCGAGCGGTTCCGGTCGTGTTTAGCGCGGCGCGGGTAACACCTGACTTGCGCATTGGTTACGTTGTCAGCTTTGACCAAACGCTCGAACAGGCACTGGCGGCCCTGGGCGTGGAGTCCAAAGCTCTGACCGTAAGCGACATTCAAAACGCTGACCTCTCAGTCTACAAAACGATCATCATCGACAATCGCGGTTACGAGGCACACCCCGAATTGCTCGCCGCGAATTCTCGCTTGTTGGATTTCGTGCAGCAGGGCGGAACCTTGATTGTCTTTTATCACAAAGATAACGAATGGAACCCTGACGCGAGCAAGAATCGCCCAGCGCTTGCGCCGTACCCGATAATCCTCGGAAGCGAGCGCATAACCGACGAGAAGGCTTCGATTAGATTTCTGGCGCCACGCCATCCACTAATGAATTTTCCAAACAGGATTCACCAGGCTGATTTTGAAAATTGGATTCAGGAGCGCGGACTCTACTATCCGAAGGAGTGGGACTCACGTTATACGGCTTTGTTTTCAAGCAATGATCCCGGCGAGCAACCCCTGCGAGGTGGACTGCTGGTAGCACAATATGGCAAGGGAAATTATATTTACACGAGCATGGTCTGGTACAGACAGTTGCGCGCGGGCGTGCCCGGGGCATATCGCATGTTTGCCAACATGATTAGCTACGGGCACCGGTAGGACTGGCGGAACAGATTTTCCATTTATTATTTTCCATTTTTTCATTTGAACCCACCACCGTGAGTAGGAGTCCCTTGAAATGACAAATGAGAAATGGAAATGATATATGGAAAATCTGTAGACTGCTGGTACAGATAGTACAGAGGAGATGGCTGGTAGCAGAGGTTAGACCGAGGACTCAGGACGCCTACCCTACGAAGTGGCCTCTTGCTCGAGAGCCGACTCACCTTCAAGCTTAACTTGCGCGCGCTCGAGGAAAGTTTTGATCATTTCTCCAACGCGTTTCTGCATTTCAGAACTGATTGCGCCCTCACCAACCAAAGCTGCGAGTCGATGCAAGTCTTTGGCGTGCGATCTTCTGAGTTCAACGTGTTGAGAGATTTTAATCAAGACGTTATGCCCACGGACCTCAAAAGCTGCCGCATACCGAAGATAGTTTTTCATCTCTGAACGCGCCGGGGACCACTCGAGTCTTTCCGGCCGATCTTCGGTCTTACGCACGGCGAAGCTTGCTTGTACCGAACCGATAACCGGTACCTCAGCACGCACAATCCACCGCATGATGCCCCCGGATTCCTTGCGAATCCCTTCGATACCCGGCATTAAGTCGGCGAAATTTCGCATCTCGCCAAAAAACTCGCGCGCGCGTTCCAAAGTCGTTTTTAGTTCCAATTGCCCAGTGTATGAAGCTTTGATTCGAAACATTTACTGTCCCCTATCCGTCCTTAATCCTGTGGATGCTGTCTTCGGGCTTTTCGTTGCAACCTTTTTGTTGCAAACAACAAAGCCTAAAGCTAAGTTACACGATCCATAGTCTTACGTAAACATTCAATTTTATGCGAAGGGATTGTTGTGAACACCGACAAAAGATGTCCCAAGTGTGGCGAAGAAAGGCTCCGAACCTGGGATGAACTGAGTGACGAGGAACGGGAAGTAATCAGACGTTTGCCGGCCTCTGCCGACTACCAGGCTACCGAGCGTCAGGCAACGCATCGATGGTGCACACGCTGCTGGTATGAAGCGCTAAGCGATGAAAGAAAGATTTAAGGAAAGCCTTTCAAGCAGTGATTTGGAGTCAACTCTGGTTAGCTCGAGGTGAGGAAGGCGAGCTTGTCCCCGCTCTTCCTGACCCGAGACAAACTATGATGCTCAGTCAAATAAAGGATTTTTTGAGCGCGGTTTTATTTACTCCGCCATGATGCGCTCGTAAGCCTGCCTTATCGCCTGCATCCGCTCAATTAGTGTTTTGTTTAGGTCTGCGGCCGTTTTGAAATCCAGCTTCCTGGCGATCTCCCTGAGGGCCGGGTGCTCCATTGCCGGTAGTGCGGCGACTTTGCCCATTACAAGACGCAGATAATGATCTACGGAGCGAAGAAGCCCGTAACCGTTGCTGAGCGCCTCATAATCCTGATTGTCCAGGGAGCCCGTTTCCTCCAGGCGATCCAGCGTTGAGCTCGTCGAGCGATCGTCGCCTTCATCCGCGACATCATCTCGAAGCTGGAGGTAACGTGTCGCGAAATAGACGTCCAGCATTCCTCCTGCTGAAAATTTGATGTCAATACCACTTTGACGTCCGCTTCTACCCTTCTCCCTTTCGAGCCGCTCGCGCACACGCTGCGTTTCCTGGCTCAGCTCGCCTGAATCGATTTCACGAGCCTTCTCATGAATTACATGCCTTGCATGAGTTTCGATCATCATGCCCAGTTCCAGATCGCCCGCGACAGCGCGGAGCTTAACGTAGGCGAGCCACTCCCAAATTGAGCTTCGTTGTCTGAAGTAGTCGAGAAGCCTTTCCGAGCTCGTAACCAGGGGACCATTCTTCCCATCGGGTCGGAGACGGAGGTCTACTCGGTAGAGGTAACCCTCACGAGTCACGCTGGAAAGTGCCACGATCATTAACTCGCCCAGACGCGCATAGGCTTCATCCTGCGTCAAAGAACGGACCGGCGACCAAACGAGAGAATCGTAAACCAGGATAATGTCGAGGTCGGAACCGTAATCAACCCCTCCGCTAGCCAGTCGACCAAGCGCCAGGATCGCGATTCGCGGATCGCTGTTCAACCGGCCATAACGTCTCACCATTTCCCGCCGTGCGACCAGGTAGGAAACATTGATACTGGCGATGGCGAGCTCAGTCTGAAGCTGATTGGACGCTAGAATGGAAATATCCTGGCCTGCGTCGTGAGCGCCAATTTCAATAAGCAACTTTGACCACTCGCGACGCAATGCTGAGAGATCCGCGGAAAAACTTTTCCCGGCGTCGATACTTGCTCGAAGCTGTGCCCGAAACTCCCTGCGTCGCAACCGCGCCTTCTCAATTCCGAGCGAACCAATTAAAGCCGGGTTGCTGGCCAGCATTTCACCAAAAAACTCGGAGGCGCCGCAAAGGCGAACGAGCGCTGCAAGGTTATTTTCGGAAATTTCAATCGGCGCGTCTGATTTCTCGAGCGAGGCGGCAATGCGCGCGGTCAACATGGTTCCACGATGCGGATTTGCCGACTCTTGCGCGGCTTCGCGAAGCCGATGCGCCAGCGTTTCCACCAACGTTGATTGCGTGCCGAGTTTCGGCGGTAGAAGATGGGAAATGAAAACTCTGGCTGAGGCATTCAG
>JALYXE010000206.1 GCA_030947265.1 Acidobacteriota bacterium | reverse complement strand
GACGTATGAAACATCTACTTGACCTCCTTACGAATTGTTTACGAAGCGCCTCTCGGCCACTTTCGTCGAAAACTATTTATTGATCGGCTTCGGCGTCTCCGATAGCGAACTGCTCCATCCTTCACTTTGTCTCAAACACCCAGCGCTGGGTGCCATCCTGCGCGACCGCATGTAGGTTGTGACGCGGACCCGTTACGTAAACGATTCCAGCAGCACCGACGGTAGGCGATCCCAATGTGCCCTGGCTTACCTGATAACGCCAGAGTTGATGACCATCGGTGCGGGCAAAGGCGTAAAGCATACCGTCATTACCAGCTTCATAAACTGCAGCAGACCCGACGGCGACGGGAGCTCTATTCTGTTCTGGAAATGGCGCGCTTATTTGCCAAAGCAGATGATTCCCATCGAGAGCAAAGAGGATTGTCGCTCCGGCATTACGTCCGGACAACTCGACGGCTAGGCCGAAGAGCTTACCGCCTGAACGTGCGGCGAGATAGTCAATCCGAAGATCGCGTGAAGACACAGCGCCCGAACGCGCAATTTCATCGGGAAGCGAGCATATCCATTGTTCTTTTCCATCAGGGCGTAATGAACGGATGCGCCCCTCCGCATCAGCCATGTAGATATCATCATCGGCCGCAGCGCTCGGCGGAGCGCTCAAAAGTGGTGCATTTGAACGCGATGCCGCGCAACTCGCCGAGAGAAGCCCAGCACAGGCAATTACAAATGAGATGAGTCTACGTTTTGTGCGGTTCATCATGAATAACCTCAAAATACCCAGTCGGATAGAGTAGCTTGGCACGATTCGCCCTCTCTGGAGTATCGTTTCTCCGATCGGATCGCGGGACAGCTGGACAAGGAGTTCCACTCCGGGAGCGTAGAGCGTATTTGCATGATCCTATCATTGACATCTAACCAATGCCGTTTACAACTCGATCCTTTCGAGCTTGACCGTCAGATCAGGACACACAGTCACGCTATGGTTGTTGGGCTCGTCGTACCATGCGGATCTACCGCGCGAGAGTTGACGTAGACATGCCGCTTCGGGGGGCAATGCTAACCCACTTGACTCAACCGCGGCCAAGGCAACCATCATTCGTTCATCGGTATTGTCAGGTTAATCGATAGAGGATGCAATCGGACCGGGGTGCTGCGCCACATGCAATCATCAACACCTCTGGCAGGCTGTGAACCCGCTTTATTTTTCCTATTGAGAAGGAGTAAGCATACGGCGACCTGTGTTATGACTGCTTGCATGAAAACGAGTTGGCGAGCGAATACCAGGATGGGTGTCTAATATGAAAGACCAAGAGAAACCGGAAAGCGACACTTTGGCTTATCGTGACCAGGCTTTTCTCGATACCGAGGATGCTCGACCCTTGAGAATCCTGGCGGAGTATCTGGCGCCGTTGCGCGCCTTTCGACGCGAGCGCGTGCACGACACCATTGTCTTCTTTGGTTCCGCGCGCCTGCGTGAAGATGGTCCGCTCGGACGCTACTACGAAGAAGCAAGACAGCTCGCGCGTCTCATTGCCGAGTGGTCGCTGGCGATGCCCCATGATCGGCATCGTCTGATCGTTTGTACTGGCGGCGGGGGCGGAATGATGGAAGCGGCCAATCGTGGGGCGGCTGAAGCGGGAGGTCGCACGATTGGTCTTAATATTGGTCTCCCGCATGAGCAACGGCCCAATCCCTACATCACACCAAATCTCAGTTTCGAGTTTCATTACTTTTTCATGCGTAAACTCTGGTTCGCGCATTTAGCGCGCGCCCTGGTGGTTTTTCCGGGCGGCTTTGGCACCATGGATGAACTCTGGGAGATGTTGACACTGGCCCAGACGGGCAAGCTCGAGCGGAAGATTTTCATTCTGCTTTACGGCTCAACCTACTGGAATGAGCTGATCAATTTCAAGGCCATGGTGCGACACGGAGTCATTTCCCAAGAAGACCTCAACCTCTTCACCTTTGCCGACGATCCAGATACAGCGCTTCAACTTCTCAAGGATGGCATATTCCTTGAAGACCAGGACTCGTCACCGGCTTTTGCCAAGTCGGTTACGTCTGATGATTTATCAGCTCAGCGAAGCAGGGAGAATGAGGAATGAGAATATCCTTTCATGGTGCTGACCGAAGTGTCACCGGCTCTTGCCACTTGGTCGAATGTAACGGCAA
>JALYXE010000181.1 GCA_030947265.1 Acidobacteriota bacterium | reverse complement strand
CGCTACTATCGAGCGGATGTTGGTTTTAATCGCCGCACCAATACAAACAGCATCAACTGGTTTATTCGCTACAACTCAGAACCAAAACCGAAAGCGCGTTTGATCTCCTGGCGCGTCTATACGGATTTCTCCGCCAACTTCGACTGGCAAGGGCGTTCGCAAAACGCTAATAACGAAACGCAAGTCCGGTTTAGTTTTAGACGGCAAAGCTATCTGGGAATCGGCAGCGACAAGGGTTATGAGCGCGTATTTGAGAGTGAGTTTGGACCGAAGCGCCAGCCTGGTTCGAATTGCGTAATCAATAACACCTGCACGTTCGCAGGCAATGACAACGAACGCTCGACATCTAACCGAGGGCTTTATTTTTATGCCGGATCGACACCCAGCAAGAAATATAACTTTAACTTTTTCGTCAGCCGGCGTTGGGGAGATCTCGATTTTGACTTTGGCGCCGGGCCCAAGTTTCCACGTGTCAGTCCCGCAGCTCTGGTTCGAGACCAGGCGACAGCAGCAGGCCTTTGCAATGCAAGCGATCTGCCCTTGGTCTGCCGAGCTCCTCAGGACCCGGGGCCCGGCGAGGTTCTGCATTTCGAGGGTTCAATAACTTACCAACCCACGAGCGCCTTGAGCACAACACTCGACTTCACGAAAGAGAAACTAAGGCGCTATGACACCGGCCGGGTGGCTTTCGATGAAAACATTGTCTCGCTGCGCAGCACATATCAATTTAGCAGATTCTTATTTGCGCGCGGACGCGTGGATTTTGATTCGATAGCGTCGAATTTTAAGGGACAGTTTTTGCTCGGCTATACCCCCAATCCCGGCACGGCCTTCTATGTCGGCTATAACGACGATTTGAATCGCCGCGGATTCAATCCATTTTCAGGTCAACTTGAGCCAGGCTTCCGGCGCAACGGCAGAACCTTCTTTATCAAGATGTCTTACCTGTTTCGTAAGAGCCTTTAGATTTCGGCTGCCGCTCAGGACCACCCCGAGAACCTTTCAGCGCTTCGAGACGTAAAAGTCTGCTAACAATCAGCCCGCCGACCAGCGTCGTATGACGCGAAGGCGTGCCCGATGTTCGGTTGAATCTCCCCAAAACCGCTCCTTTTCCGAAACACCGAGTTCCGCTGGATAGCCCAGCCGGGTTGATTCTTAATTGAAGAAGAGATTTCGCTCTCGACCGCTCATGACTAAGAAGAGATGCCCTTTCAAAACATTCGCGCTTTGTCTGTCGCTTCCGCTATTCTCAGCGATCGCGCTTGCGCAAACGACCAATAACAAGTCCGCAGAAACCGGCACTCCCTCTTCAGCGCCCCCTTCTCCGACACCAGCCGCTTCGCCGCAAACAACCAATCCGGCGCCGGCAGGAATTGTCGCAAATCCTAATACGCCCAGGTCGCGAGTTGAGGTGCCGCCCGAGAAGGTACAGCCAATCCGCATTCCGCTTTTTGATAAGCCACCCATCATTGATGGCAAACTCGATGAAGATGTGTGGAAGAAGGCCATCGTACTAAGGGACTTCTATCAGATTAATCCCGGCGACAACATCGGCCCCTCCAAACCTACCGACGTTCTTATTGGTTATGACTCAAGATTTTTATACATCGGCGTCCATGCGTTTGACGATCCAAGCAAAGTCAGAGCGAGTGTTGCTCGCCGCGACAGTGTTTTTGGAGAAGACAATGTCAGACTTATTCTCGACACCTTCAACGACCAAAGAAAAGCGTACGTGCTTGGGTGGAATCCCCTTGGGGTGCAACAAGACGGCATTATGACCGAAGGTAGTGGCACCGATTACAGCGTTGACATCGTGATGGAATCCAAAGGCGAACTCACCGCCGACGGCTGGATGCTGGAAGTTGCGATCCCATTTAAGTCGCTTCGTTACGAGGCCGGTAAAGGGAAGCTCTGGGGCTTTCACGTTTGGAGGAACATTGATCGCTTCAACGACGAGATGGATTCCTGGGTGCCCATCAGCAGAGACCGTCCTGGCACGCTCACGCAGGAAGCACATCTGACAGGTCTCGAAGGAATTTCCACTGAGCGAACACTCGAGGTCATTCCCAGCCTGACTCTTTCCGAGACCGGCAAGCGCGTAAAGGCTCTTTCAGCTGTCACTCTTGCCGGCGATCCGAATCTTGTCGACCCGGGCCGCATGCTTAACAAACCTCTCAAGTTTGATCCTGGCTTGACCTTGAAGTATGGGCTTACGCCTACAGTGACACTCGACATGGCGCTCAACCCTGATTACGCCCAGGTCGAAGCCGATCAAACCGTAGTTACCGCGAATCAACGCTTTCCTATCTTCTTTCAAGAAAAGCGTCCCTTCTTTCTTGAAGGCATTGAT
>JALYXE010000178.1 GCA_030947265.1 Acidobacteriota bacterium | reverse complement strand
GCCTAGCCTTGCTCAAGCGCCCAGGCAAGATGCATCTATTCAAATCGCGAGAGCCAAACCTCGTCCATTACGTCACAGCTGTAACCTTCAATCGCGTGCCAGTATTTCGTAGGATCACGGCTGCTCTCTTTTAATGCCTATTGAGGTGGATGAAAGATGGTTATGGAGCGAGGAAGAGTTGAGTGCAGCGCGAGGCAGGCGGACAAGTCCGCTATCTAAACGGCGAAAAAAATAAAATTGTATCGTTTGGAATGCGCACTTGTGCGCCGGCGAGCGGAAGCGGCAACTTTTAATTCCTTGGCGCGAACGAAGGCGGACAAGTCCGCTATCTAAGGCGGATGTCTAAACGGAAACGTAAACCGCTATGAATTTCCCGAGATCCAGCGGCATCCTGTTACATCCGACATCGCTGCCGGGTCGTTTCGGTATCGGAGATCTGGGCCCTGAGGCGTATGCCTTTGCCGACTTTCTCATCGATGCGGGTCAGAGCCTCTGGCAAATGTTGCCGCTCGGGCCGACTGGTTACGGTGAATCACCGTACGCGTGTTACTCAGCCTTCGCCGGGAACACTCTGCTCGTTAGTCCCGAACAGTTGATCATAGAAGGGCTACTAACGAGGTCTGATTTACCGGAACGGATCTGGATGCCGGCGGAGCGTGTGGAATTTGAACGAGTTCAAGAATTCAAAAATGGTCTGCTGCGCAAGGCGTACGAACGCTACAAACAAACAACCGACACCACACTGCGCAGCGCCTTTGAAACTTTTGCCCAGCACTACGCAGATTGGCTGGATGACTATGCTTTGTTCCGCGCGCTGAAAGACGCTCATGGTGGTGTGGCCTGGAATGCCTGGGAACCTGCATTGGTACGTCGTACACCGGCAGCGCTGGCCCGGGCTCGCGAACAGCTTCAAGATGAAGTTGAGGCGCAGATGTTTTATCAGTTCCTTTTTTTCCGGCAGTGGTTTGCACTCAAGAATTCCTGCAATGAGCGCGGCATCAACCTGGTTGGAGATCTGCCGATTTTCGTGGCTCAGGACTCTGCTGACGTCTGGACCAATCCGGAGCAGTTCAAGTTAGACCAAAACGGAACTCCGCTGGTCGTTGCCGGCGTTCCGCCTGACTACTTCAGCACTACCGGCCAGCTTTGGGGAAATCCGTTATACAACTGGGATCGAATGCTTGATGAGGGATTCAAGTGGTGGATAAAAAGAGTTGAAGCCACGCTAAACGTTGTAGACATCGTGCGCGTAGATCACTTTCGCGGCTTTGCGGCTTGCTGGGAGATTCCCGGAGGTGACAAGACGGCGGAGCGCGGACGCTGGGTGGAAGCGCCTGGCAGAGAACTCTTCACCGTGATCAGGAAGGAGCTTGGCGAATTACCTATTATCGCCGAAGACCTGGGCGTGATTACTCCCGACGTAGTTGCGCTGCGTGATGAATTTGGTTTTCCCGGCATGCGAATTATGCAGTTTGCATTCGGCAGTGGTACGAAGAACGTAGATCTTCCACATAATTACGAGCGAAACCTAGTTGCCTATACGGGCACTCACGACAACGATACGACCGTCGGGTGGTTCAGCAGTGTGGCCGGTGAAGGTTCTACCAGGACGGCAAAACAGATTGAGCGCGAGCGAAAATTTTGTCTGGAGTATTTGAAAACTGACGGTAAAGAAATTCATTGGGACTTCATTCGTGCGCTGCTGGCATCGGTCGCGAACACAGCAATCGTTCCTTTACAGGACCTGCTGGGCCTCGGCACCGAAGCGCGTATGAATCTACCTAACACTACCGAAGGCAATTGGGCCTGGCGCTTTAAGCCCAATGCGCTGACAAGCGAGATTTCTGGGCGGCTGAAAAAATTAACTGAACTGTATGGCAGAGCTGGCGAGAAACCAGACAAGATGACTTCCGTTTAGAAAGCGGACTTGTCCGCCGCAAGGGCGCACAAGTGCGCTTTCTAAACCGATGATGAGAGAGGATTACCGGTGATATTCCGAGAGACGCAGCTTCCACAAACTCAACGATTGAGGATACTAGTTTGTATTCGACATGAATGTCGTTTGCGGCTCTGCCGCTTGATGTGCGCAAAGGCTTTGCCTTTCCGTCCAGTGCTGACAACAAATTGAGAGGCTCTGCCTCGAAAGAGAATTGAGGCGCAGCCTCAGTTGACAGCAGAACATCTGGGAAGGCGGGAGCCTTTCCGCACATAAAGCGGCGAAGCCGCACCTGAGAAGGCGCACATCAAGCGGCAGTGCCGCCGTAGCAGGTTGTGCGGCTTCCACTGTGACGCGTCCATAGGTTGGAGGATTAACAAATGAACAAACCACGCTTGAGCTTCTGGCAGATCGGGAACATGAGTTTTGGCTTCCTTGGCATTCAGTTTGGCTGGGGACTGCAGCTAGCCAATATGAGCGCGATCTACAGCTACCTCGGCGCGCGCGAATCCGACATACCGCTGCTTTGGCTTGCGGGGCCGGTCACGGGCTTAATCGTTCAACCAATAATCGGAGCAATGAGCGATCGTACGTGGAACTGGCTGGGCCGGCGGAGGCCCTACTTTCTGGTCGGCGCTATTCTGTCGAGTGTTGCGCTCTTTTTTATGCCTGATTCGACCTCAGTCCGAATGGCGGCCTCGTTGCTCTGGATCCTTGATGCCAGCATCAACATCTCGATGGAACCTTTCCGTGCTTTCGTGGCTGACAAGCTCAACGCCTCACAACGCACGGCGGGCTTCGTGATGCAAAGCTTTTTTATCGGAATAGGAGCGACGCTCGCCAATGCGCTGCCATACATTTTCCGCTATGTCGGGGTAAGCGGGAGAACCGCAAGCGGAATTCCCCTTACTGTTCAATACTCATTCAAGATTGGCGCTGTTGTATTTCTGGCAGCAGTGCTCTGGACGATCTTCACCACAAGAGAGTACCCGCCGGAAGACATGGAGGCCTTTGAGCGAATGCGCGGTGAGCATCGCGGGACCGTCGCCTTGATTAAGTCGTTGGTGGTGGAGATTATCTCGGCTATTCGTGAGATGCCGGCCACTATGAAGCAGCTCGCCGTAGTGCAGCTGTTTACGTGGCTTGGCCTTTTCTGCATGTGGCTCTTTTTTGGACTAACCACGTCGTATCACATTTTTGGCGCTACCAGTCCTCAGGATGCGCGCTTTCCTCTGGGAGGAGAGTGGGGTGGTAACTGCTTCGCTGTTTATTCGATCGTTACCTTTCTAGTTGCCTTTGCCTTACCAAAACTCGCGGCTGCCAGCAGTAGGAAAACGGTCCACGCGTTAGCGCTGGTCTGTGGTGGTCTCGGCCTACTCTCAGTTTATTTAATTCACGACAAATATCTTTTGTTCCTCACGATGGTTGGAGTGGGCATAGCGTGGGCCTCTATCCTGTCGATGCCTTACGCAATACTCTCGAGCGTCTTGCCGGCAGGACGCATCGGCATTTACATGGGAGTATTCAATTTTTTCATAGTAATACCTGAGATTGTGCAGGCACTAACGTTTGGGCCAATTATTCGCTTGCTTTTCGGAGCGGAGAACCATAATGCTCCGCTTTACATGGTAATGACGGGAGGATGTTTCATGCTGATCGCCGCCCTGCTCGTTACGCGTGTGCGTGATGCTGACCGCGACGTGCCGGAAAGCGCAGTCATTCGTGGCGACAAGCACCAGCTATTTACAGTCCCGGAGTCAGCACAGCCCGTGCCGAGCACGGGATTGATCGATAAGAAATGATAAGCGGATTTGCCCTGGCTCAGGAGCTGGCTAGATGCGAACTGTCCATTTCGATTGCGGCTCTGCCGCCGGATGTGCGGAAAGGCTGCGCCTTTCCGTCCAGTCCTTACAAAAATTTGAAGAGGCTATGCTTGGAGAGAGCGTTGGAGGCGCAGCCTCCAAGATTTGTGAGTGAGCTTTCCGGAAAAGCTCAGCCTTTCCGCACATCAGGCGGCGGAGCCGCACCTGAGCGAGACGCACAACCAAGCGGCAAAGCCGCGCAACAGAAAAGAGAATTGCCAATGCGACTGAACAAAACGATAGGTCAACGATCTAAGACTCTACGCCTTATCACAGTCCTTCTCTTTGCGTCGGGCTTTTATGGAAACGCTGCTGCGCAACAACAACCTGCGCGTAGTGTCTCGAAAGAGTCAGCTCGCCCGACGCGCGACTGGGTCCGCGATGGCGTCATCTACGAAATTTATCCCCGAGCATTCTCAGCTGAAGGAAACTTCAACGGCGTTACGGCACGTCTTGATGATTTGAAAGATCTTGGCGTGACCATTCTATGGCTAATGCCGGTTCATCCAATTGGTCAGGAGAAGAAAAAAGGTACCATTGGCAGCCCATACGCAGTGCGCGACTATTACGCCATCAATCCTGACTACGGCACAAAAGAAGATTTTCATCGCCTTATTGCGGAAGCACATCGGCGGGGAATGAAAGTCATCATCGACATCGTGGCTAATCACACTTCATGGGACAACGTCATGATGAAGAATCCTAATTTTTATGAACGGGACGCGAATGGTCATATCACTTATCCTCACGATTGGAGCGATGTCGCGGAACTGAATTACGGAAACCCGCAGTTGCGCCGGTATATGATCGACATGTTGAAATACTGGATTCGCGAATTTGACCTTGACGGTTTTCGCTGCGACGTGGCTGAGGAAGTGCCAACCGACTTCTGGGAAACTGCGCGTGCGGAGCTGGAAACGATCAAGCCTGACATGGTCATGCTCGCGGAGGCCCACAAAGCTGAACTGCTCGTAAAAGCTTTTGACTTTGATTACGCCTGGCCCCTGCACAGCGCCTTGACTAATGTCTTGCAAGGCCGCGGCCAGGCTTCCGATTTACGCGTGGAGTGGGATAAGGAGTTTCGCGAGTGGCCACGTGGCTCGCTGCATATGCGCTTCTCGGATAACCATGACGAACGCCGGGCGATCGCGCGATTTGGCGAGCGAGGAGCACTAGCTGCATCCGCCTTTATGTTTACGCTCGATGGAGTGCCCTTGATTTACAATGGAATGGAAGTAGGCGATACGACTGAATCGGGTGCTCCTGCTTTGTTTGAGAAGCTTCTTATTTTTTGGCCTATCGCGGAACGGCGACCGGAGTTCCCGCGCTTTTACAAGCAAATGATGGCGTTGCGCCGTTCGAGCAATGCGTTGAGACGTGGCTTGCTTGAATGGTTGCGTAACTCTGATGAGTCGCGAGTGTTGACTTATAGGCGTCGAACACAAGACGACGAAGTAGTAGTGGCCATTAATTTTTCAAACCGCCCTTTCTCTGGTTTAGTTAAAGCTGCTCGCGGAAATGGTTTTGTAGATGTGACACCAGACGTAGCGCCACCGTTACCTCCAGACGCTCCTGCACCCAAAGGGGCGGCCGGAAAACGTGTGGCTACTCTTCCGGGACTCACCCTTGAGGCTTGGGGCTATCGAGTGTTTCGCCGCTCGCTACGCCAGGTCTCCTGACTTAAACACGAAGACACTAATGTTTCGATCAATCGTCATTTCGACAATACTGTTGCTGAGCTGCTCAGCTTTGTTCGGGCAGGCAACTAACGGCCTCGCCCCCGGTGCTCCGGGTTTAGACGCACATTGGCCCAGCGCCGCAAAAAATGGATTCGGAACTGCAAATACGATCGCATCAAAAGTATGGTTCACGCTAAACAACGGCGTAATGACTGAGGCTTACTACCCACGACTTGATGTACCAAACACCCAAACTCTTCAGTTGATTGTTTGCGTTAAATCGGGATGTCAAAGCGAAAGCGACGACATGCGCCACGAAATACGAGTTCTCGATTCTCGTGCGCTTTCGTTCCAGCAAATCAACATAACGAAGAATGGCACACATACCATCATCAAAACCTACACCACAGATCCCCAGCGGCCATCGATTTTGATTAACGTCCGTCTAGCCGCCATCACTGGAGAGCCCAGTGACGTTTACGTTTTCTACGACCCTTCGCTAAACAACAGTGGAATGCACGACACCGCGTGGAGTAAAGGTAATGCGTTGCTTAGCGCGGATGGCAATGTCGCCTCCGCGCTAGTGTCTAACAATGGATTGGAAGACCTGACTAACGGCTTTCAGGGGACCAGCGACGGTCTTCTCCAACTGAAACGAGCACGCGCGATTACTGAAAAGTACGATCGTGCGGAAAATGGGAACGTTGTGCAGGTTGCGCGGATACGTGAGCCGAAAGCTTTCACGCTGGCACTCGGTTTTGGCAGAAGTGCAGATGAAGCATTGATGAATGCTAAAGCCTCGCTCGCTAAAGGCTTCTCGCGTGCCCGTCGCGAATACGAAGCGGGTTGGCATAACTATATTAGGTCATTCCGATCTGTTGAGCTGAAGTATCAGAAACAATTCAACATGGCGGCGATGGTCTTGAAGGGACTCGAGGACAAGACATTTCGCGGCGCAATGATCGCCTCGCCGTCAATTCCTTGGGGCGGTGGTCCAAACGCCAATGAGCCCACCATCAGCGGGTACCATGCAGTCTGGTCGCGCGATCTGTATCAGGTGGCGACGGCTTTAATGGCTCTGGGCGATCGAGCCACTGTCTATCGCGCACTTAATTATCTTTTCAAGGTACAACAGAAGTCCGATGGCAGCTTTCCGCAGAATTCCTGGGTTGACGGTCGTCCGATCGGCGGCGGCGTGCAAATGGACCAAACAGC
>JALYXE010000176.1 GCA_030947265.1 Acidobacteriota bacterium | reverse complement strand
CCGTATACCTCTTCGGAAAAAATCAGGGAGATCGCGGTCCGAGTTCAAACCAGTATCTCATTCCATCGCTCCGGTGTTGCGAGCGGCGAGGACATGCGCTTCGGCATGAGCATCGGACAAGCTCGCCTCAAGGAAGATGGTGTGACGCTCGAAGAATTGCTCGATGAAGCAGAGCGACGGTTGCATGTAAATAAAGCTGGGCACAATTCTTTCCAAAACTTTGCCACCGGCGACGCAATGATACCGGCCTTTAATGATTAACGCATGATGGATTCTGAACTTACGATGAACGAGTTACCTGACTTGTGCAACGTGCAAAGCACGAGATTGCATGCAAGCGCGCACGCTTTCGCGCTGGCACCGGAAAAGGAGAAGGTGTCGGTGCGGCCAATGTTGTCAGGAGAAGAATCCCTGGTGGTTGATGCTCTGAATCTGCGACCGGTGCACAATGTGATACTCATAGGGTTGGTTCTCGACAACGGCCTCGGAAGTCCAAAGAATCGAGGTGTGTGGTATGGGTGTTTTTCCCATGGGATTCTTGCCGGCGTGGCCTTGATTGGTCATCACGTGTTGCTTAGCGGAAGCCGGGAAAGCGCACAGACTTTCGCCCACGTTGCGCGCCTCCATCATTCGTCAGAGGTGAAGATTATATTGGGGGAACAACCTCTCGCAGACGTCTTTTACCATAGCTTCAATGTGCCTCCCGAAAGCCGGGCTCTCCATTCGAATACCAATCATCTGTTGCTATCTTCATCCCGAATTGAATGCGAGAAGACCAAATTAGTGAAGCTAAGAAAAGCGCGCCCGGAGGAAACAGAAGAAATCGCGAAGATAAATAGCGGCGCATTCCTGGAATTGTATGGCGTAAATCCGGAGACAAACGATCCTGAGGGCTTTCGCCGGCGGCTTCTAAATCGTGTGCAGATGGGGCGGGTTTGGGTTCTGACCGATGAGCGCGGCATCGCCTTTAAGGCCGAGGTTTCCAGTTCAACTAACGATGCCGCTTATTTGGAAGGCATCCTGACTCGACCGGAAATTCGAGGCGCCGGAGTGGGAAGCGCTGCAGTTCAGTCTTTATGTGGACAACTGCTTGAAGAACACAAAGTACTCTGTCTCCTGGCCGATGAGGCCAGTCCCCGAACCGTATCTTTTTATCGAAACATTGGTTTTTCGCCGGTCGCTTCTTACCGTCTCGTTCGCTATCGGAGTTGATCGCAAAGATCACTGAGCGGCAGTCGGGCCGCTGATCGGGAATAGCTTCGGAGCGACGATCGCGCGGAATCTCGCACCCGTTCACAAGCAAGAATTGCGACCCTTCCTAGCCTGCAACTTGGCAGGGCTTGAGCCCTCCTTTGTGAATCGCTCAGTTTCGCCTTTGGCGGTTCAAACGAGCTACGGATCGAGCCTGATTCGCCGGGCATCAGGTAGTTTGTGAATCTGCTGCTCGGAGCCAGATTCTCGAAATCAATTTTCGTGTGATTGGCTGACGCAGCGTCGAAGGCTTCATGATCATCGAAGCGAACTATTTCGTTTGCGCTTAAGTCACGCCGAAAAACAAAGCGATCAAAAATTCATTATGCCGACAAGGTTGAATGGCTTCACTTTCATCGCTTCACTCAATAAAGGTAAGGTCCTTCTACTGCCAATCGCTCCTTACATTGTATATTCAAAGCGCGCCACGTCTGATTCGCCGAGAATTACTGTATCTCCTGAATGTAACGTGGCTTCTGTCACCCGATCTGACTTGGGATCGTTTATGAACGTCCCGTTACGGGAATCCTGATCCGCTATTTTGACAAGCCCGTCACGTACGCCGATCCAAAGGTGTCGTTTCGAAATCCTTGGATCGGAAACGACAATTTGCGAAAGGCTGCTTTCACGACCGATGTACGACCCTTCGGGGTTAACATCGAACTGCTGACCCGCCAGGACACCGGAAGTAAACTTAATTGCGCCATAGCTGATTTCAACCGTTTTTTCCCGCTCGATGGCAACGGTTCGCGAAGGATCAAAATCCGAGGACGCAACAGAGGAACTGGGTTGTGAAGTAGCTTCAGCAGCACTCGCGATGTTTTTCTTCAGCGATGGCGGGGAAGATTCGAGGCCTGAAGCGACCTGAGAAGTTTCGGGTGGTGATGCTCCCACGAATGCTGACGAGCTGGGGTTGCTTGACATACTCAAAGCCGAGCTAGCCGAGGCCTTTTGTGCTTTGCTCCGTTTGCGTGCGACAAAAAAGATCGTCAAACCAACACCGACAATCACGACGATAAAAAACAAAATCACCAGGACAACAGCAAGAATAATCCACATAGAATTGTCAGAGGCGGTTTCCTGAAATGCGAGAGCTATGAAACTGTGATTCATTTGTTGATGCTCCTTGGCAAAGAAATGACTATCATCGAGCCGATATTTTGCTTGTGATATTAGCCCAAAACCCAAGCTAAGGTTGTATAAAACCCGGCCAGTGTTTGCCGTTTGTTCCCACGAGTGTGACGGTGCTTCTAGTGGAATTTGAGAGGAAAGTCAATGCTGGTCCGGGCGCATACTGGTTGCCGGGTTTCGTCGCTCCTGTGATATAAGGCGCAATACGCACGGTCAAATGCTTTGGACTGAACACAAATTCAACGCAACAACTCTTTCATTTCGTACTGCAACTGAATGAATATGGACCGGTTGCCTATGTTTGTCGGCAGCTTGTGTATAATTTGGTTTCTAATGAGCCAGCGCGGTTGCTTGCCAATAAGCGTCAGCACTGGCACGCTGCCAAAGTGCCAATGAGTCAGATTACTTTAGGAGGATCGAAACGTGAGTAACAAGCTTTTGATTTGTTTGGGTGTGGCAATAGTTGCTGTCGCCAGTGCTGGTTGCAACACCACCGATAATGCGAATGCGAACGCGAATGCGAATGCCAACGCGACGGTAGCGAGTAGTACCACTCGCCCCGGTCCGGACGGCTCTGAAATCACAACCACAGTAGATGCTAATGGAGTGAAAACGGAGACGCGTGTGTTTCACAACAACCCACGAGTTTCAAAAGTCGTCGTCACGACGCGTGATGGTAAACGGACGACGACCGTTTACGCTCCCAGCGGCGAATCGAAGAACCTCAAGAATGAAACTCAAGACGCGCTCGCCGCAACGGGCAATGCCATAGCTGACGCGGCAGGTTTTGTTGCTGACAAGACTGTGGTGGGGGCTAAGGCCGTTGGCGAGAGTGCTAAAACCGTTGGCGAGAAAACTGTAGAGGGTGCCAGGACCGTAGGAGAGAAAACCGGAGACACCGCCAAGACAGTGGGCCAAAAGACGGCCCAGGGTGCCAGGAAGGTTGGCGAGAAAACCGTGGAAGGTGCGAAGAAGACTGGCTCTGCAATAAAGAAAGCAGTAACGCCTTAACTCAATACAACATTGTAAAGTTACTTCGGAAGAGGGTGGCAAATGAGGCCACCCTTTTTGCATTCTGAGCTGAGGCTGCCGTAATCTCATTAGCACGGCACTTCAGTGCGGTGACAAGCGATTACGATGTGCTGCCCGCTAACCGTTTCAATGACGGGAATCCTATAGGCGCAGGCACGGTGTAAGTCGATGTTCTCTGACGTTTTGCGGCTCGGCCGTCTGATGTGCGGAAAGGCTCTGCCTTTCCGCCTGCTGGGAAAGTGAGAGGCTGCGCCTCGAACGACGGATAGGAGGCGCAGCCTCCTCGAATCAAAAGTGCGGTTCGGAAAGGCATAGCCATTCCG
>JALYXE010000169.1 GCA_030947265.1 Acidobacteriota bacterium | reverse complement strand
GGCCAATCGCCGCCCACAGCGGCACGCGTAATATTAGTAATCCCACCGCGTAGATTACCGCCATAATCAGCGCGATGAGAAAACGCCCACGCACGTAGCCGCGCACCACCTCAGCAACTTCGTCCAGGAGTCGCACGCCAGTACCGCGATGCCGTGTGGGGATGTGTTTTTCGAGGATGCGCCGCAAATTGTCCATGTCGAGTAGCAGGTAATAAACGAAGAACGGCACGATCAAAAGTCCCAGCGCCGCCGTCCCCAGGCTAACCAGGCCGAACAAGCCGGTACCCAGCCACGCGCTGATGCGCGACGTAATGACCGAGGGATCGTTTTGAAAATTGGTGATCGCTACCTGCAAACGTGCGTACAGTTGCGGGCTCAGTCGTGCCTGAGCGTAGTCGAGCAGCGACTGCACGCGCGCACCCGTCGCGCGCAACGCGAGCGGCAGTTTTTCAACTGACTCGCCGAACTGGTGATAGATGCTGGGCAACAAAAGCCCGAACACCAGGACGATGGTAAGCAACGTGGCCAGTAGCGTGAGTAGCACGGCTACCTGGCGCGAACGTCCGCGCCGCTCGAACCAATCGACAATAGGCTCCAGCATGAAGGCAATTGCAAAACTCAACAGCAGCGGAACAACCACCGTGCCGCCGATTAAAATTGTAAGAACGATGAGCGCCGTGATGAGCAGCGCCGCCGGTACCCAGCGCACCCACCATAGCGACGCTTTCGTATTCGCGGATAAAGAGGACACAGTTTACCTTCCTACGCAGAACGCCAGATAACCGAGTGGGTCACCGGCGGCAAGGTCGAATCGAATCCGCAGATTACGCAGATGATGCAGATTCAATAAGACATTACATATAAGTGAAAGGGTTGTTTCGACTCCGAGTGTTACGAATTAGCTATTCACTTTAATGCCTTTGAATCTGTGTAACAAACCGCCAAGTTCTTGTTTTTCAAGCAAGATCATTCTAACGGGGTCCTCGTCCCGTGGGGACGAAATGTTTATAGAACAAACGCTAAGAAAGGTCCTCCTCGCTCCAGCGGAGCGAAATCGAGCTGCATACAATTGCCGGAAACATTGCGCTCCGCTGGAGCGCGGACGTGCTCATAACCGATTTCTATAAACATTTGGCTCCGCTGGAGCCAGAGCGCTGTTTGGTTGCGGCCTAAGCCGCGCTGTGTAATCTGCGTAATCAGCGGATTCGTCGTTTCTTCGATCTGGAATTGCTCTTTGCTTTGGAATGCGTCTTTTTCCTTTCCACAGTTCGCGATTTGATAGCTGGCTTCGGCGGCTCCTTGGTTGCATGATGTGCTTCCTGCACCGGCGCGCCGCATTCCTCAATTGATGCTAATGATGCGTTGATTAGTTCGTCGCCAGGTCGCTTACCGTCCATGAACGCGAAGACGTGATAGTTGGCCCTTCGCTCGCGAATCACCTCGATGCGGCCTTCATCTTTCATACGCGCCAGTTCTGTCATCAGGAAATTCTGTTCGTCACCACTCATGTAGCGATAGTCGATGTCGAACGCGAGGCCGGTGGAGTGCGGCGGCGTATCAATGAGCACTGCGTTCCGATTCACCTTTCTCAAAGCGTGCTGGTATTGCTCGGGTCTCACCAGAGAACTGACCGGCAAGGGGCGGGCAAACTTGTCGTGATACGCCTTTGCTACTTCTTCGAGAATTTTCAGCGCCTGCGGTCTGAGCGAGCTAAGCATACTCACCTTCAGCGCGTAGCGGTCATTTGAATCTTCTAAGTTGTACGCTCGTCCGGCGAAATTCTTTGCCAGCGCTTGCAGCGATTCATAATCCTGCAAGAGTGTTTGCCGGCTTCCCGGCTGGCCGTAGGCTCGATCGAGCAGCGCTTTCTCGTCGGCATTTGCTTGCAACTCCTGCTGACGTGCCGACAATTCTTTTTGCAGTTCGCGTTGTTTAGAGCGCTCGGCTTTTTTCAAAGCGGTCAATTGGGACTTTAAATTCGATATTTCTGTTTCCAGTTTCAGGCGCGCGGAGTCGAGCCGCGCGTACGCAGCTCGCAGTTCGGTTTCGTTGTAAAGCGCGATGTTGTGATCGTCCACAAAACGGCTGAACGCTCCGTCGTCCGCTCTTGCGCCAACGCCGAACAGAACGTAAGTTTCAGTGACGGGAGGCAACGAAACCAATTCGCCACGCTCGAGCATCGCCGCGAGATCGACAAAGTCCTGACAGGATTGCAGGTTGAATTTTTCGACCTCGGCCACTTGTGTGGCCAGGAACCAATGCCGGTCTTCGTAATGCCGGAGCTGGGTGGGAATTTCAATCGCAGCGCCACCGCTTGCGCCTCGATCTTCTTTTACTTTTTCGACGGCCTGGGCCCAGAGTTCAGCGTCTGGGATTTTTAGGTTTACGTGATTAGCTAAGTATTCAGATAGGCGAAGACGTCTTACTTCCTGATAACGAAAGAGTGCCAACACACCAAGACCGATCAACGAACATACGATGATTAAAAGCAGGATTTGGCGCACTTTTGGGTTCATGATCCAGATCACTTATGCAAATTTGAGGCGACGCCGAGAAATCGTTTCAAAGCAAGGGTTTTGAGGGAGAGTGGTGGCAAAAGAGTGCGGACGAAGGGGTGTCGCTGTTTCGAATGTGGACAACGAGTTATCCGCAGATTACGCAGATTAAAAGAAAGCGCAGGAGCAGGAGGTCGGAAGCGGGAGACAGGAGACAGGAGCAGGAGGCAGGAGGCGGGAAGCAGGAGGCAGATGGCAGGAGGCAGTGGGCAGACTGGAAGTTGCACTCTAATTGTTACTGCCCTTGTTTCTTAATCTGCGCAATCTGCGTAATCTGCGGATGGTTCCCCCATCGAAACATTAGCTAGTAAACATTCGTACGACGAGAATGATGAAGGCAATCGTTTATCACGAATATGGCTCAGCTGAGGTGGTCAAGTGTGAAGAGATTGAAAAGCCCGTTCCCAGCGACGATAAAGTCTTGATAAAAGTCCGCGCTGCTTCCGTCAATCCAATTGATTGGCGCCTTATGAAAGGCGGCATCATGCGGCTATTTTTAGGTCTCACCAAGCCAAGGCTGGGCCGGCCCGGCGTTGATGTGGCAGGCGAGGTTGAAGCGGTTGGCCGCAACGTTACGCAGTTCAAACCGGGGGATGAAGTATTCGGCGTGTCCCGCGGGGCTTTAGCTGAGTATGCATGCACAAAGGCGTCGAAGTTGACGATGAAACCCGACAACGTCACCTTCGAGCAAGCCGCTTCTCTAGCCGTCGCCGGGACAACCGCGTTGCAGGGCCTCCGCGACCATGGAAAGATTCAGCCGGGCAGCAAGGTCTTGATTAACGGCGCCGCGGGAGGCGTGGGTACATTCGCCGTGCAGATCGCTAAGATCTTCGGCGCCGAGGTGACCGGCGTGTGCAGCAGTAGAAATGTGGACTTGGTGCGATCAATCGGCGCGGATGAAGTCATTGATTACACGCAAAGGGATTTCACTAAGAGCGAACAACGCTATGATTTGATTTTCGACTGCGTTGGAAACCATTCGTTTTCAGAATGCAAGCGCGTCCTGAATCCTGATGGAAGATGCGTCCCGATCGGAGCGCCGCACGACGCGACAGTGATGGGTCTTCTGGCGCATTTGATCAAAACGATTGTGTTGTCAGCCCTGGGTAGTCAGAAGGCGGTGATGTTCATTGCGAAAGCAAATCAAGACGATCTGGCGCTGTTGGGCCAACTCATTGCGACGGGCAAATTAAAACCTGTCATCGATAGGCGTTACAGCTTGAGTGAAGCTTCCGAGGCTCTTCGGTATCTGGAAGAAGGGCACGCACGGGGAAAGGTAATAATAACGTTGGATGGCAAGTAAGAACCTTGTCCAATGTCGAATGTCCAATGTCCAATGTCGAAGATAACTCGGAGGGCTCACGAGCAGTTCAGAGTTCAAGCTTTAGCTTGCTCATATTCGAAACACGTCATTTCACACTGCGTGTGTAAAAACTGAGGAATGCGTCAGGAGAGAGACCGCTATTTGGAGTGCTGCGACTTGTCGCAGCTTTTCAACGTTGAATGCCTCTCAACCAAAAGCGGCGCCAAGTCGCCGCACTCCAAAGAAAGCTAAGCCTTGGACGTTGGACCTTGGACGTTGTCCAAAAGTTTCTGCGTGCTCCGTTTAGATAGGGCACTTGTGCACCGGCGCGCGAGGCAGACAAGTCTGCTTTCTAAACGATGCGCGGTTGGACCTTGGACCTTGGACTGTCTTTTTTAACGGTCGTTATACTCCGCGCATTAGACCGATGGACTGGAAGTACAAGCACTTTCATCAAGAGAGAATCTTCCCGGCGTCGCGCGACCTCGTCTTCGAAGCAGCGCGCACGTTTATGGCCGACTCACTCGGCTGGGAGATCGCAGACACACCGGACGGGTTTACGGCACAAGGTTATAGTTTTACACACCGGGCAATCGCTAACCTTCACATTGAATCAGCCGCGGATGGAACAAAGGTGGCCATAGAACTGTTGGTCGAGCGAGCTGGTTGGCGTGGATTCATGTTGGTCGACGTCGGCGGTTACTACAACATTCAAATTCGAAAGTGGCTTGATGGCATTCAGTGGTCACTTCATCAAAAGCTCTCAGGCAGTCATGACGAGTCTACGAATCCGCTCGTGCTCGCAGCCAACAAACCCGCTGCCTACATTTTCAATGGTTGCTTAGTGTTCATTGTTGTGACCTTTGCTCTTTATTATCTCGTCACCTTCATCAGCGCGGTGGTTGGACTTCTCACGGGACGTCTGTTTTTGTTGGGAAGAGGCTCGTTGATTGTTCATGGAATCTGGGCGCGCATACTATCGGCGTTAATATTAATGTTCGGAGCATTTCTCGTGTGGAGGATTAAGCGTAGGCGGTGAGTTCTGGACACGAGTTCTGTGATTGGCTAGAAC
>JALYXE010000160.1 GCA_030947265.1 Acidobacteriota bacterium | reverse complement strand
GACGAAGTAAACCGGCCGCCAGCGTTTGCGACCGCACTAAGCGTCGCAGCTTTTGGTGAAAGCCGTGGCGGTACTCTTCTGAACGACGCGGACGTTGCCTACTTTCTACCAATGCGCGATGCCGGCGACATTCCCGCAAACAATCGCGCCGATGTTGCTCTGCTGGTTCGCGATGGTTACATGTCTGTTTTTCCTGATGCGACTTTGCGCCCTCGCGAGCCACTGACGCGAGCGCGCGCGCTACATTCGATTGCCCGTATTCTGGAAGCGCGGAGCCTGCTTCAACTGCAGAAAGGAACTACGCGGCCAACTTCAGAGGCCACGCTGGTTCTCAGAAGTTCCAGAGGAAAGGACCAGCCGATAAAAGTAACGGCTGACTCGTTTCTATTTCGTCAGATCGGGGAAAACATATATCCGGTTCGCTCGGTTACGTTGGTAGGTGGCGAGTCTGTGGTCTTTCACGTGAACGCGGCAGGCATAGTTGATTATCTTGAAGTAAAGCCCTCGCCCAACGGCGCGGCGGCGGATCGTTTCTCACAATTTACAAACTGGACCACGGAATTGTCCCTGAGCCAGGTGCAATCGCGTTTGGGCCGCTCCGTCAGCGGAATCGGATCGCTACTAGACCTCAGAGTTGTCTCTCGCGGCCGATCGCGAAGAGCGACTGATCTCGAGGTTGTGGGTACTACTGGAACGGGACACGTTCGCAACGGACGCATTCGATCTGCCCTCGGCTTACGTGAACAACTTTTTATCATCGAGCGCAAGTATGATGAAAAGGGCCGTGTCACAGGATTCACTTTCCTGGGCCGCGGCCTGGGGCATGGCGTTGGCATGTGCCAGGTCGGCGCCTACGGTCTCGCACGCCAGGGTTTTACCTACGAACAAATATTGAAGGCGTATTATACCGGAATTGAGTTGACGCGGATTTATTAGCTCACGGCAGACCGATGAAAGAACTCCTGCATTAAGGATCTCCGTCCTCCGGCCCTCAATGCGTGTATATGCCGAGCCCCTGTGATAAATTCGCGCGCTAAATCGCGCCGTAATGGACTTAATAAAAAGGAACCGCTATGGCCTCAAGGATCGAACCGCTGCTAACAGTCGCTGACCTCGACGCTTGCCCTGACGATGGAAACCGCTATGAGCTGATCGAAGGAGAGCTATTCGTGTCTCGCGCTCCCGGGATTCCACATCAACGTATTCTTCTTAACCTGGAAATCGCCCTTAGCGAATATCTAAAAGACAATCCGATTGGAATCCTTGTTCCCGGCACCGGTGCTGTTTTCAGCGACTACGATGCTGTTATTCCAGACTTGGTCTTTGTGCGAAACGAGCGTTGGCAGGATGTTACATCTGGACAAAGAATCATCCGCGCCCCTGATCTAGTATTCGAAATAATGTCGGCAGGAACTGAAAACCGGCGGCGCGATCTTTCGGTGAAGCGTCAGCTCTATGCCAAATACGGCGTAAAAGAATACTGGATCGTTGACTCGGAGAATCGATCTGTCTTGATCTTTCGTTTGCGGGAACAAAAGCTGCAAGAGATTGCTACTCTAAAAGGTGATAATGAACTTACCTCGCCTCTCCTTCCCGCTTTTGAATTGAAAGTCAGCGCAATGTTCAACCTTTAAGTTGAATCGTCTTGACCATGCTATGAGCACGTCTGGTCCTCTCCACGCTGATTTTGGTGGTGCTAGATCAGTCCTCTTTAAGTCCTCGGGACCGACCGAATTGCGCTTCTCTCGAAACCAAATCATTGGCGCGCTAATTCTCCTGGCGCTCATCTGGATGGTAATCCTCTACCGCATGCTATTCTCTCGCGCGTGAACGCAGGCCAAACTCCTAGTCCTGTTATTGCAATCGTTGGTCCTACTGCCTCCGGCAAGAGCACGCTGGGAATTGAGGTCGCCCTGCGTTTGGGCGGCGAGATAATTAACTGCGACTCCGTTCAAGTTTACCAGGGCATACAGATCGCCACGGCTAAGGTCCCTGTCGAGGAGCGCAAGGGCGTGCCTCATCATTTAATCGACTTCGTGTCGCCAGGTATTAATTACACCGCAGGCGACTGGGCCCGCGTCGCTGCCGCTACAATCGAAGATGTTGAGAATCGGGGCCGGGTGCCAATACTTGTCGGCGGCACAGGCCTCTATCTTCGAGCTTTGCGCAATCCTTTCTTTCCCAGTCCGCAGACGGATGAAGATGTACGCCGGAGAATTAACGAGTTGCGGGAACGTCGTGGAGCAGTGCATCTTCATCATCTTTTGCGACGGCTGGATCCTCAAAGCGCCGCAGAACTATATCCACGCGATTGGCCCCGCGTGCAACGCGCGATTGAAGTTCGCTTGCAGACAGGCAAGCCCATGTCGCTACAAAAAGGTGAGCGACCGGAACCGCACGAGAGCATTCGGCGCATGCGCGTACTGGTCTTGAATCCGCCCCGCGATCAGCTTTATCAGCGCATCAACGAGCGCACGGAAAAGCATTTCTCAGCCGGCTTGGTGGCAGAGGTTGAAAACCTTCTCGCCCAGGGCGTTCCCGCGAATTCAAATGCCCTTGGTGCGCACGGTTACCGGCGCGTAGTGGAGTATCTCGACGGCGAGCGGGATTTCCCAACCGCTATCGAGCAAACAAAACTAGATGTGCGCCATTATGCGAAGAGGCAGTTGACCTGGTTTCGCCGCGAACCGGGCGTGGAATGGTTTGCAGGTTTTGGAGAGGATGAGCGGCTACAGCAGTCAGTGTTAAAAGCCCTTCATTCCGCACCCAAAAGCCAAAGTTAACCTTTCTATCACGACTTGGATATTTCTTGTAAGTGGTTGATCAAAGTTGTAATCTGACTTTATTCCCCCGCCCCAGTTCGTTCCTACAAGGTGTATTCATGTCAGAAGGAAAGCCTGCACCACAGAATATCCAGGACGCATTTCTCAACACCGTGCGCCGGGAAAAAACCACCGTAATGATCTACCTGGTCAACGGTGCCAAATTGACGGGTCGCATACGCAGCTTCGATAAATTCTCCGTCTTACTCGAATCAGGAACGCATGAACAGTTGATTTTCAAACACGCAATCTCAACCATTTCCCAAACGAGACGCTCCAGCGGAGAATTGCGCTCGCAAGTGGCTTCCGAGGTTTCATCGGACGAAACGGCTCACCAAAGTTCCAATCGACCTGCAAACTCGCCTGAATCGTGACATTCCTTTAAACTCTTGCCGGCAAATCTGAAACTTCCCGAGAGGAACCGGTGGCAGGAACTTTTATTACCTTTGAAGGAATAGACGGCAGCGGCAAATCCACGCAGTTGCGTTTACTCGCCAACTTTCTTAAATCAAATGGTTGTGATGTCCTGGTGACGCGTGAACCTGGCGGCACGCCAGTCGGCAATCGACTACGCGCTGCACTTCTGGATGCGCAGGACGAGGTCGATCCTCTTACGGAACTTCTCGTGTTTGCTGCCGATCGCGCGCAGCACGTTCGCCGAGTTTTGCGACCGGCGCTCCAGGCCGGACAGCTTATCTTTTCTGATCGCTACGCTGATGCTACGGCCGCTTATCAGGGGGCGGGTCGCGGATTTTCGCCCGAATTAATCGCGGAAATCATCGGCTTGGCCACTGAAGGATTAAAGCCCGATCTGACTTTGCTTTTCGATCTTCCCGTGCCCGACTCAAACACGCGTACGCTGCGTCGTGCAAATGGCAAACAACAAGGTGACCGGTTGGACGCTGAGACCGCCGAGTTTCATACGCGTGTGCGCAACGCCTATTTGGGTCTGGCGCGTGCTGAGCCTGAGCGAATGAAGGTGGTGGAGACGAATCAGCCAGTCGAGGAAACTCACGAGCGCGTAAAAGAGATCGTCGTACCTTTCCTGGTAAATCGAGGCCATCTCTGTGCCGGTGAGGCGAGCGAGCCGGCGACTACCGGATCCACAACTGGATGCTAGACTCAAATGTTTGATCAAATCGTTGGAAACGAGCGCGTCAAGAAGCTTTTAAGG
>JALYXE010000088.1 GCA_030947265.1 Acidobacteriota bacterium | reverse complement strand
CATTGTGATCGTCTCGATAGACGGTTTGCAGCCCGACCATGATCTCCGTCGGAAACCTGCTACTTATGAGCGTATTCTGAAAAATATTGAAGGATACCCTTTCACTGTTCATTGTACGGTGACCCGCCAGATGGCAGGTCGCTCTCAATACCTGGAAGAGTTTGTGTCCTTCTGGTCCGAGAGAGCGGAAGTGAGGAAGATCTGGTTTAGTTTGTTCACCCCGCAAGTAGGCTCAGAAGCAGCAGAAATCCTCTCCACAGATGAGCGCGCGCAAGTGTTAGCAGAACTCACCAGCTTGCGTTCAGCCTTCCCCAAACTGAAACTACCCGATGCGGTGATAAAAGGCTATCGGAACCCTCCACGCTCGCCTGCCGAATGTATCTTTGCCCGCACCACATTGAATGTTACGGCAGACCTGCAAAGCAAGATCACTCCTTGCCAGTTCGGCGGCAATCCAGATTGCTCCCAATGTGGCTGCCTCGCCTCCGCCGGGCTGAAGGCTGTCAGCGACTATCGGTTGATGGGTTTCGTTCCGGTCAGCGCTCTCTATAATGCCTCTGATGCCATCGGCAAAGCAGCCGCGAGAGTCCGCAGAAAGCCGTAGATAGATTTTCCTGTGCTGGCCGCATCTAAAACTCATTTGAACCCGACGCCTCCATAGCCCGTTTTTCAAGATTCTTCCTCTGACGTGGATTGAATGTCTGCGCTCGGCGCGGGTTAATTCGGGCGTTGGGTTGCTTACCGTCCCGGCAGCATGATCGCGATGCCAATAATAAAGGAACATCTGAATCCCACGGACCTGCCCAACTGGAGTGAATCCTTCTCTCAAGTCGTCGTGGTGCGAACGGGGACGACACGGACGATCTACCTGTCGGGTCAAGTGTCTGTGGATGAGGGCAACAGCGTCGTCGGGCACGGTGATCTGGGCCGACAGGCCCAGGTCGCCCTTGAGAATCTCTCGAAGGCGCTAGCAGCCGCCGGGGCAACGCCGGCCGACGTCGTCCGGTTGGGCATCTACGTCAAAGACTACGAACCGGATCAAGCTGCGGTCATCAGTACGGCGTTGCGCAACACATTCGTCGCCGAGCGGATGCCGACTAGCACCTGGCTTGGTGTTTCTTCGCTCGCCCTCGATGACTTCCTAATCGAGATTGAAGCGACAGCTGTCATCGAAGCGGAGTAGCTCACCCGACACCGGCGCAACCCAACACGTCGGTATTTGTCACAGATGCATGCCCGACTAGAGGATGACTTCTGGGTTAATGAGCCGCTTACCACCAGCACACCTTCACATACCTACGAATAAGCCTACCAAGAAGCCGCAGAAGAGTAGAAAGCACAATTAAGGTGAATGAACCTTTCGAGACCGGGGCGCATAACAAGCGCGTGCAGCGGACTCGCCAGTACGCGGCTTCCTCGGTAAGTTGAGTGGGCTCGCCGCTGAAGCGCGTTGGATTGCTTGTCTTGGCCTATGGTCAGATCTTTCGCTAAACTGTGCTCTAGATTTGCCAGGAGATCGTCAACATGAGCAATGAAGAGTTCGAAAGAAGAATGGTTTTTATCGTTGAGCAACAAGTACAGTTCGCCTCCGATATTCTGCAGTTGCGTGAAGCGCAGGCACAAACGGAACAAATTGTTGCTCAGACTGGGCAAATTGTAGGTCAGACTGGGGAGATTGTGACAAGACTTGCGAACGTAGCGCTTGAGGGCTTCAAAGATGTGAACGCCAAAATTAATGCATTGGTGGCCTCTCAGATCCGCACAGATGAGAATCTATCTCGCACGGATGATAATCTGCGAAACCTGATCGCCGTTGTCGATCGCTACTTTCGTGAAGGCCTGAATGGCGAATAAGAAAGTTTGCGAACGTCATCCTTATCTTCCCAGAAGCCAATCCAAACAAGCGCTTGCAGCATATGGGCATGAAACTTATTACGCTTCCCACTTCTGCTCGTCAGGTCTTAAGTTCGCAGTCTCTTTTCCCGCTGAAGGCACTTTCAACAAGGCCAGCCGCCCAACGACGCGCCCGTTTATGAGGTGTTCTTCCACTATCTCGGGAACGTCGCCCGGGCGAACCTGCGCATACCAAATCCCATCGGGGTAAACCATCACGGCTGCTCCAATCGCGCAGAAGCCCACGGAGCCACATTCGGTAACGAGAATGCTTCCCTTCGGGTTTTTCCCCTTCTTCGCTTTTCCAAAAAGGATCTCCCGCTGAAGCAGCTCGCGCTCAAACGCCAACTTCACTTCAGCACTCTCAACTGCCGAGCACGATTTTCCAGTGCAAACGAAAACGTGATGGCGAATTGGCGCAGCGACTACCGGCGCGAGCGTTTCCAGCACCTCCAAATTGTTGATCAGAGGAATTTCAGCCATCGAGATTAAGCAGTTGCTAAACTAATTGGGCTATCGCATGTTATCACATGACTCCACGGCTCAATGCGGTCTGATGCAGTTGAGTAGTGGGTCAGTTTGAAATTCAGCCGCGGATTAACGCGAATGAACGCGAATCTGAAGAAGACTAGACCAGAAAGATCGCCAACTCCGACGAGCTTTCTGAATTCCTTTCCACTCTTTGTTCCCAAGGCTGGTT
>JALYXE010000078.1 GCA_030947265.1 Acidobacteriota bacterium | reverse complement strand
ACTTAAGACTACGACGCGCCCGCTATCACCGGGCTTGTCTTCTTCAGGTAGAAATCCACGTCCAATCATCGGCGCCACGCCCAACAATGAAAAGAGATCCGCATTGACCACCGCTCCTTGAAGACGTGATGACTCGCCGCGTCCAGTGATGATGAAGTCGTTGTTGTGATAGGAGGCCATGCGCTCAAAGACATGGTTTTGATCGCGCCAATCGGCAAAGTCAGGATAAGAGACAGAGCTACGAACCTGGCCGCGGGAGTAATCCGTCTCCCAAACCGTCATCAACTGTTCAGAATTTGGAAACGGCAACGGGCGCAACAACACCGCATTAACAACGCTGAAGATCGCGGTGTTTGCGCCAATGCCGAGCGCGAGTGCAATCGTTGCGATGATGCTGAAGCTCGGCGCTTTGAAGAGCATTCTGATCCCGTAGCGCACGTCTTGCCAAAGGTTTTCCATGTTCGTTCTCCAATTGCGAATTTTCAATTTCCAAATGCCGCTTGAGCTTCACATCACCAACTGCGATGCTGACAATCTACGTTCCACACTTAGTCGCGCGCGATTTCCAATCCGCAATTGAAAATCGCAAATGACTTCACTCATATCTCAGCGTCACCAGTCGATCGACTCTCGCTCTCCAGTCCGCGGGGGCCAGCCCACCTTACCAACCTGAGAGCCATAGCTGATTACCGCGACCGGATGTGAGCCCGGCGTCTGGTCTTCTTCAGATACGAAATAACGTCCCAGAAATGGCTGGACGCCGAGCACCTAAAAGTAATTACCTGAAACGAGGTAACCCCAAACGCGTTCGTTGCGACTTTCGTGACTCATACTCATAGGCGCAAATCTATAGGCCATCAAACCTGAGAACACGTCATTGCGATCACGATAATCTTTGTAGTTGAGATAAGACTGGATGGTGTAGTCCGCGCCATTGTGAAAGGTACCGTAGACTTCGATCAGCTGCTCGGGATGTGGGACCGGCAGGGCCGTAGCAGCACCGTGTTCACCAGACTGAAGATCGCTGTGTTGGCGCCGATGCCGAGCGCGAGCGTTATCACGGCAATGATCGAGAACGCCGGCTTTTTCAGCAGCATACGCATGGCGTAGCGCAAGTCTTGTCGCAGCATTTGCATTCTTTTATTCCTCCAGCGATATCACCAACCCCTGCGCCGTTTAGAAACGGCACTTGTGCCCCGTCGCGGGCGGACAAGTCCGCTTTCTAAACAGCTGGTTTACTCTTATCTAAACGGCTGGTTCACTTTGTTGACTCACTCGTATCTCAGGGCCACCATCGGATCGACTTTTGTCGCGCGCCTCGCCGGTAGGTAACACGCCAGCAAAGCCACGACTGCAAGCAACATTGTGATGAGTGCCAATGTCGTTGGATCAGTTGCGCTGACGCCAAACAACAAGGTCGACATCAACCGCGTTAGTGCCACAGCAGATGCCAGACCGGACGCGACTCCGATCACAACCAGAAGCATTCCCTGCCCTATAACCAGCCGCAATACATCGCGTTTTTGAGCACCCAGCGCCATACGCAAACCAATCTCGTGCGTTCGTTGCGTGACAGACGTTGCCATCACGCCGTAAATGCCTATCGTTGCAAGCAGCAACGCCAGGACAGCAAAGAGTACAAATAACAACAAGGTAAACTTTGTCTCCGAAAGCGTCCGGTCAAGCAGCTCGTCCATAGTCCTTACGCTGGTGATGGATTGATCCGGATCGAGTCCGCGCACTTGCTCCCTGATTGCGGAAGTCAAAGCCTCGGGCAGAGTGCCCGTCTGAACAGCCAGCATCAGACTGTTGCTCCAACCTTCGCGCCGGTATTGAGTCAGAGGACCATAGACTTGCGCTGGAGTCGGCCGATTCAAGCTGCCGCCTTTGACATCCGCAACGACGCCGACGATCGTGCGGCGGTTGAAACGGTTATCAGGTGTTTGGTCCTCGGGCGGGAGCAAATTCTCCGGAGGGCCCATCCAGATTGTTTTTCCTATCGGGTCTTCGTTAGGAAAGAAACGGCGCGCGAGGGTTTCATTAATAATCGCGACGAATTGTGAATTGCCTTTATCGTCAGTTGAGAAGGGCCGACCCCGCCGCATAGCTACGCCGAACGTTTGAAAGTAGTCAGGGCTGATAAGCGCAAAACGAACCAGAGGCACCTTATCGATCGATGTTTCAGTACGGCCCTCAATACTCAGGAATTTGCCCCAGCCGTCTCCAGCGCCAAGCGGCAGAATCGTGGCAGCAGTCGCGGATACCACGCCCGGAAGACTGCGCACGCGTGCAAGTAATTGGTCGTAGAAAGCCAATCCGGCAGGCTCGCGAGGATCACGTGCGGTGAGCGGAGAGAAATACTTTGCCTGGGGCAGCGGCACGCGCATCGTCAACACGTTGTGCGCGGTAAAGCCGACGTCAACCTTCCGCAGTTTTATGAAGCTGCGCAACATCAACCCTGAGCCGACAAGTAGCACAAGCGCGAGCGCAACTTCCGCTATCACCAACAGCCTTCGCAAGCGACCTTGTCTGCGACTGCCGATGCCGCCGCGTCCGCCTTCATTGAGTGATTCGCGAACGTCCGCCCGGGCTGCCTGAAGAGCCGGCAGCAGACCGAAGATGAAGATGGTTAGCAGAGCCAGGCCGAAGGTAAAGAGCAGAACTCGGCTATTAACATTGATCGCGTTACCACGTGGTAATGAGGCTGGTAACAGAGAGGAAAGCAGATCGATTCCCCAGACAGCCAGCAACGTCCCGAGCAACCCGCCGATTAAGCCCAGTGGAAGGCACTCAATTATCACTTGCCGCATGATCCGCGCTCGGCTGGCGCCCAGACTTGCGCGAATCGCCAGCTCTTTAGCTCGCGCCGATGCACGCGCCAGCAACAGGTTGGCAACATTGACACAGGCAACAAGCAACACAAATGCGACGGCGCCGAGTAGAACTAACAAAGCCTTTCGTGAATCGCCCGCAAGCTGTTCCTGCATAGGCACAATAAGCGCGCCCAAACCTTTGTTGGAGGGAAACTGCTCTTCCATACTTTTCGCAATACTGGTCACGTCTGACTGAGCCTGGTCAGCAGCAACGCCCGGCTTGAGCCGGCCTACAAGATTCACGAAGTGATTGTTGCGCGTGGCCATACTGTCATCCGGCGCAAACGAGATCGGCGTCCAGAGCTCGACCTCCGGCAAGTTGTCAAAGAACGGCAACCCTCGCGGCATCACACCGGCAACTGTGTAATTATCTCCTGCCAGCTTGATGTTCTGGCCGATGATGTCGTGGTTGCCGGCGAAACGTCTCTGCCACAATCCATAACTGAGCAATACAACGCGGTGTTTTCCGAATTGTTCCTCTTCGCGGGCAAACAGACGTCCCAAGATAGGCGAAATTTTGAGTACTTGAAAAAAGTTTGGAGTGACGCGCGCACCCTGTATAAGTTCCGGTGCACTTCCCGCCGACGAGAGGTTGAAGTCGCCATTGTAAAAGCCCGCAAGACCCTCGAAGACGTGATTCTGATCGCGCCAGGTATCGTAATCTGGAAGGGCACTTCCCGAAGTGGGAACACCCTGGGAGTTCATTGTGGACCAGAGAAATACCAGCCGATTGGCTTCGGGATATGGCAAGGGTCTCAGCAGTACGGCATCCACTACACTGAAGATTGCCGTGTTGGCTCCGATTCCCAGCGCAAGTGTCACCACGGCGATGAGCGTGAAGACTGGATTCTTCACTAAGATTCGCAAGCCAAAGTACAAATCCTGCAATAGTGAGTTCATTGTTTCTCCATTATTCGTACCTGAGCGCTACCAATGGATCGACTTTCGTAGCGCGTCGCCCGGGTATGTAGCAGGCAACCACCGCAACACCCGTGAGCAGCAGCGCGATACCGACGAAGGTTGCCGGATCGGTTGGTTTCACTCCAAAGAGCATGCTCGTCATCAATCGCGTAAGACCGAAAGCCCCAACCAAACCGAAAGCCACCCCAATCAACGCCAACAACATTCCTTCCCCGATAACCATTCGGAATACGTCACGCGGTTGAGCGCCAACGGCCATGCGAATACCAATCTCGTGCGTGCGCTGCGTTACCGTGTATGACATCACGCCGTAAATACCCACAATGGCGAGGAGTAGCGCCACCACTGCGAAAACAGTCAGCAACAGCATGTTGAATCGTCGTCCTGAGATGGACTCCGCAAGAAGCTGTTGCATGGTTTTAGCGTCATCGACAGGCAGGTCTTTATCAATCATTTGAACCTGACTTTTCACCTGAGCGGTCAGACTCAAAGGGTTTGACGCGGTGCGGACTACAATGCTCATTGAGGGTGCCGCCACCTGAAGATAAGGAAAATAGACTTCCGGTTTCGCGCTTGAATCCAGACCCAGTTGCTTTACGTCTCCGATTATCCCGACGATTGACATCCACGACTCTCCATCATCGAATGTGATTCGCTTGCCTATAGGGTCTTCGTTGGGAAAGTAAATGCGGGCCAGATCGTCGTTAACGACGGCAGCCTTCGGCGCATCGCTTTTGTCTCGATCGGAGAAATCGCGCCCTTTGATCATGCTAATACCGAGCGTCCCGAAATAACCCGGACTGACGCTGCGCGTGTTGATGATCATCTCTTTGCCAGCTTCAGGGTCAGGGTGCCCT
>JALYXE010000056.1 GCA_030947265.1 Acidobacteriota bacterium | reverse complement strand
AAATCACTTGCTATCGTGTAATTCATCAGCGCCATCTTCTTACTGCTAAGCGCGCTCCCAATACCGCTAAGCGCTCCGGACTTGAGTTCTCGAACATAGAGGTTTTCGCCGCTGCGAATTTGCACCGCTTCCAGACCGCCAGGTTTTAGATCCTCAAACAGCAGATAGTCATAATTGTTTTTAGCTTCGATGGTAATAACGGCTTCGACTCGCTCGCCACTCTTAACTGACTCACCATCGTTCAGCGGAATGCGTTCAGAAACAAAGCCTTTGAGCAGCGTCGGATGATTGACCAGTTTGAAATACTGGCGGCGAACGAAGATTTCGTTGCCCGCGGGCGTCAGCGGTTCTTCGAGACTAAAGAACTTTGCCTGCGCAGAAAAATAGACTGGGCCAGTGCCACTGGTGCGCCGAATAGTGATCTCATTTCCTCCGTCACGAATGACTTAACGCGCAATATCAAACTTGCTGGGGGTGCTGAGCGCATCAACCGCAGTGATCTGTTTGGTGACAATCGAATTCCCATTCACTAACAACTCGTACCCGAGCACAGGCTGAAGTTCTCCGCTGGTTCGCAGGTAATCGTTGAGCGTCAGCACAACGATGGCTGTATCGCGTGTGTTGCTCCATTGAGCGCCACGGCGATTCTTTACCAACCAGTTGGTGACCGGCTCGACGAGTTTGTTTTGCGGATCGATAGCCAGCAGCGCGCGTAAAGCAAACGAAGTCGCCTCGACGCCACCATCGGACCAGCGCCAGTAAATACCGTCCTCGCCCCAGTGCGCCGTAGCGATAACCGATGGATCGGAAGCTTGTGCGCCGCTTTGCACGACTGAGATATCGGGCTTCGAATCGATTTTTACACCGTTTTCAAGGTTCTCAACAAGCGTTTTGGCTTTATCGTGGTAACCAAGGTTGTGCGCGGCCAGGGCCAGCAGCGCCCGGGTATAGGCGTTGAGCTTGTCGCGATTGGTCCAAAGATTGTCGAAAGCCTTTGCCTGGGAGCTGCTGACTTCTATGGGATTGAGCCCTCCCTGAGGGTCGGGCTTCTGCCCCGCGTCGTAGACGGCCAACGCGTGCAGCATCCATGCCTGCGCGTCGTAGTTGATTTCTTCCTCGACCAGTTCCTTGTCGAGGTAACTTGCAGCGCGGGCAGCGACGTCTTGTTTCAAATCAATGCCTGCCTGACGCGCAAGGGTCATGCCCCAAAGCACATAGGCCGTCATGAAGTGATCGCTGTCGCCCTCTTTCCACCAGCCCCAGCCGCCATCGGCGTGTTGAAAGTTGTAGAGTCGCTCCAGACTCTGTTTGGTAATGGCATCCAATTCGCTCAAGTCATGTTTTCCCTTTGGATGAGTCAAACCCGCTGTTGATACCTCAATCCCACCGAAGACCTTGTCCATGGCGGTCTCCGGTTTAAGCCCAAGATCGCGCAACGTTTTGGCGGTGATTACAGCAGGAAGAAAACGGCTCATGGTCTGCTCGGTGCATCCATACGGATAATCGATGAGGTAAGGAAGCGCGTCCAGCATCGTGGTTGCCATACTGGGCGCGACCTGAACGGTCAGCGTCGTACCGTCAACACGACGTTCTTTGGGAATATCCAGTTTGATCGCGACGCTGTCGGCACGCATCTTGCCGGAACGCGAGATGAACTTCTCGATACCATGTTCATAAATAGTGAACGTCTTTTCCATAGCGTCGGCATACTGTTTCCCGCGCGCCTCCACTTTCAACCTAGCCTCACTCGCATGAGTCACGGAAACCAACCAGTCAACCCTGGCTTCACCGCCGGGTTTGACGTCGACTGGCGTTTGCTCGCCTTGCTCACTCTTCACCGTCTTACCATCGATAAGTGCCCCAGTGATAGTGAGACCCTCGGCTGTCAATTCAGGCGCCACACGCATCGCCTGCTCGGTGTTGTTGTTGATCACGCCTGACACCGTTACCTGATCGCCTACGACGAAGAAGCGCGGCGCTTCCAGTCTGACGATGAGGGGTTGCTTCGTGCGCGTTGAGCTATTACCGATGCCGAATTGATTTCCCGCAGTGATAACGCGGGCCGTTGCTTGCCAGGTTGTCAGCGAGTCGGGATATTTCACCTTTACGGTAGCCATGCCGTTACCGTCTGTTTTGAGCTCAGGCTGCCACAGTATTGTCGAGCGGAAATCACTGCGAACCTGCACCGCGGGTCCGAGGCCAGGCGGCCGCGGTTCGGGAGATGCAATCCCCGACTTGAGAAGGCCAAAGCTACTATCCCGCCGGCCGTTAACAGCCTTGTCCTTCATCTGTCCGTAAGCCATGCCATCTATCGCTCGAAATTCTGCTGCCGTGCTCGGTGCTGCATTGGAACTAACCTCGTCGAGGGCATTGCCTCGGCCCTGTCCGTGACCGGCGACACCGGCTCTGAGCACTTCATCTCCTTCATTCTTTGCGCCCTCTTTGCGATCGATCAACTGTCCCTTTTCGAATTCCACCAGCCGCGCATAAGGCCTCTGACTGAAAGTGCTTTGGGTCTGGACTGTTTGCGAGCGTTTTTTGCCGTAATAAAACTGGCGCGGATCGCCGGCGTAGTCCTGCTGAATGTATTTGACTGATTCATCAACCAGGCCGAGTGCTATTTCCGCTGCGATAGGTTTACCGTTCGAGTCCCTGGTGGTAATAGCGAGCGTTCCTTCCTCGCGTGGTTGATACTGCTCGCGATCGGACTTCACATCGACTGATAAGAACTGCTGCACAGGCGGAATGATGACTTGCTTGGTATCGACGAACAACTGCGCGTCGCTCACCATCACCGCATTGAGATAAATGTTGGGCACGTGTTTCTCTTCAATAGGCAGCTCAATGAGCTTCGCCGTACCGGTGACGTGAACCAGCTGGTAGCTATACACGTCTTCGCCTTCGACACTGAATAGGACGTAGCGATCATTCGTAGGAACCGACAGCATTACCGGCGCGGTCTGACCGGCCCGGAAGGTGTCCTTGTCC
>JALYXE010000034.1 GCA_030947265.1 Acidobacteriota bacterium | reverse complement strand
ACACTCGACACCAACACCGGATCGCGAAACTTGGTCTTATCCACGGCAAACAACCCGCCAAAGCCGCCAATCTCGCTCAGCACGCTGCGGTTGTAAGTTTTACGAGCCAGGTACTTGATGCGCTGCTTGGTCTTGGTGGCAGCCGAGACGTTGACCCCAGCGTCAGCATAGGTAATGGTTTTCGCGGTTTTTGCAGGTTTTGGTTCAGCCAAGATCGCAGCTCTTAATTAATAATGGCGATGTTGCAACGTCGGAAGGATGGGCAATTGTAGCACCTGCTTTCGGCGCTTATCCAAGAGATGCAGGTTTTCGGGAAAGAAAGAGGTTGCGCGGGCCGCTACCGGGGGTCTGGGCCACCAGCCGCTTAAACCTCGGCACCGGCCATACCCTACTCAACATTGAACGCAGCCATTCATACCAAGCTAAACAACTTGAATTGTGATCCCTGACTAACAACGAAAGTTGCCATCCTGAGCGCCAGCCAAGGATGTGTTTTTTGGTTTGCCGTTGATTGTGTTTTTGGTGTGCTGAGATGAGTGAACATCGCAGCTCGTCCGGCCCCCAACATTCATGTGAAGGACTGTTATAATCTGAAAATCAATGGCCTGTACTTGCAGACCATCTGCGCCGGCAACATCAATCACAACTTGTTCATCGGGGAGTGGCTCAGCCTGGTAGAGCACCTGGTTCGGGACCAGGGGGTCGGAGGTTCAAATCCTCTCTCCCCGACCAATATTTTCAATAGGTTAAACGTCACTTCTGGGTATTCGTGTCGCACTCGGTAGGTAAAAGTGTGACACTCTTCTCCTCGTCGATCTTCCGGATGCATAAACAATGAGAAACCCAGAAAGTACGTTTGGGGGACATTTTGTGAGGGGGCGGCGGTGCGTTACCGCCCAGAATTCGCCCGCGCTCCAGCAGCGGGCGCTGATTCCGCCCTTCAGGAATTCTGGAACGATAGTTACAGCGACGGCGCAAATCCAACGTTAACCGAGAATGTGACGAGATCCACCTTCGGAGAACTAAGGCTTTCGTCGCGCACGTCAGGCTTCAGCTTGCGCGCGCCACCATGAACCAGGATTCCTCTGATGTTCCGCCCTACCTTTAAGCCGGTCCTCAGCTTCTCCGCGTTGCGCATGTAGCCGCGTAGCTGCCGGACATCAGAGACTGTCGGAGCGCCTTGTTTACATTCAACTATGACAATGGCATCGTCGCGGTCGAGGAGAAGAACGTCCAGGCGGCTGCCATCCGCGAAAACGAATTCCCGAGCAGCAGCAGACGGATAAGGCCGCAGCCCGTCTTCGAGAAGGTGAGGAGACGAGCTAATAAACTCGGACATCGCCCGTTCCTTAGCGAAACCTGGCACGATGTTAACCCAGTGGTTCTCGTCTCGTGCTGCTTTCTCAATCCGGTCAAACACCGTTTTGGACATTTCGGTCAGCGCTGGTCGCCAGATGCGCATATTCGGACGTGCTTCGGGTGGTAGATGGATGGCAAATTGAGGCGCTAAAGGCCCAGTCATTAGGTCCCAGTGAACCTCAAGTCGACGTCCCATCTCCCCAGCATCTCCCTTTTGAGGCGGAACTGCGGGATTCCACTCATTGTCTTTGATCTTCAGTTTCAGAACATAGCCTAGTCGTCCGATGCGCCAGTGTTTAAGCTGGACTACGATCCGATCATCCGGTTTGATTTTCAGAAGAGTGCGGCGCGCAGTGTTCCAGGCCCTATCGTTCGTTGGAGTCAGGAGGCCCCAATCTGGCGGCGGCCACCCGACCGCCACTACCTGTTCGGTGAACCAGGTATGCCACAGTCCAGGATACTTGTCTTCCATGCAGTTAATTTTCCAGTACCGCATATGTTCTGCCAGAACAATCCTCCGTTCGTCGATAATACTTCAGCCCCGCGTAGGTTTAGTTGTTAGTGCATCCAATGGAACGTAGCGTACTGGGTTGCATTTCTTTCCACCAATACCACTATCAGTGGTGGCGAGCCCAGTGGATTGAAAATCAAGTATGTGGATTTGTCCAAAAGGATTCTATACATTCACTCTGACACGGTGAAGAATCAAAATCGTGCAAGGCTAGTCCCGCTCAATGGACAACAAGTTCAACATTACTTCTGGTATTCGCGTCGCACTCGGTAGGTAAGAGTGTGAC
>JALYXE010000587.1 GCA_030947265.1 Acidobacteriota bacterium | reverse complement strand
AGTTTCAGGCGGGCAACAGGCGCTCAATGAAGGTGATGTCGTCACGTTGATAAACCGCATTCCGGTTGCGACGCTTGCTGACTTCCAGCGCGTTTTAAACGGCCTGAAACCCGGCGACCCGATTGTGCTTCAAGTGTCGCGTTTCGTGAAAGATCTCAACCAGGTAACGACAAGAATTGTGCAGTTCACTTACCAATAAGGCGTTTCGGATTTCAAGTTTCAGGTTCCAGGTTTTCCCTGACCTGAAACTTGGAATCTGAAACTTGTAACCCGATCATGGCTCAAGCAAAAAAGGCGCTCACAAGAAACAACTCAAAACAACATTCCCAGCGCGCAGCGCGCGCGTCCGTAAAAACCTATAGCAACTATATTGGTGGCAAATGGGTTCAAAGTGAATCCGGCGAAGTTTTTGAGAACATCAACCCGGCCGACACAGAGGACGTTATTGGTCGCTTTCCGCTCTCCACGAGTGACGATGTGAATGCGGCAGTCAATGCTGCGCAACGGGCTTTTGATGGATGGCGCAGTACTCCAGCTCCCAGACGCGCAGAGATTCTCTTTCGTCTGGGTGAGATTCTAATCCGCAATAAAGAACGATTTTCCGCCGACATGACTCGGGAGATGGGCAAGGTCTTGAAAGAGGCCGGCGGCGACGTCCAGGAAGCTATCGATTGCACCTACTACACTGCGGGTGAAGGACGAAGGTTACACGGATTTACGACGCCTGCAGAAATGCCGGATAAGTTTGCGATGTGCGTCCGCCAGCCCGTCGGCATCTGCGGACTGATCACACCGTGGAACTTTCCGATGGCGATTCCCTCCTGGAAATTAATTCCCGCACTCGTCTGCGGTAATACTGTAGTTCTGAAACCCGCCGAAGATACTCCCTTGTCCACTTACAATCTCGTCCAGGCCTGCGAACAAGCCGGAATTCCACCCGGAGTTGTGAATCTTGTAACGGGATACGGCGAAAATGCCGGAGCGGCGATTACTAATCATCCCGCGCTGCGTCTCATCTCGTTTACGGGCTCGACGGAAACCGGACGCCTGGTCGCTTCTGCATGCGCCGAGCGAAACGCAATTTGCTCGCTCGAGATGGGAGGGAAAAATGTGATCATCGTTATGGATGATGCTGATATCGACCTGGCAATCGAAGGCGCGGTATGGGGAGCGTTTGGGACGTCAGGGCAGCGCTGCACTGCCTCGTCGCGGCTGGTGGTCCATAGAAAAATCTACAAACAGTTTTCAAAGAAACTGGTTGAGCGAGCTAAGTCATTGCGTGTCGGTAACGGCGCTACCCAGAAAACCGACATGGGTCCAGTCATCAATGCGGATGCCGTCAAGAAGATCATGCAATACGTTGAGATTGGAAAGCAGCACGATGGTGCAACTCTGGCGTGCGGAGGAAAGCGTTTGAACAAGGGTGAGTACGCTAACGGTTATTTTATCGAACCCACCGTTTTCACTGACGTGGCGCCTGACATGCGCATTGCCCAGGAAGAAATTTTTGGACCGGTCACTGCAGTGATTCCCACTAAGTCTCTGGACGAGGCAGTTGAAATCGCCAATGGGGTTCGTTACGGACTTTCTGCGGCAATTTACACCAGCGATGTTAATCGCGCCTTTCGTGCGATGAACGACATGTATACCGGAATCTTTTATGTAAATGCCTCGACCATTGGGGCGGAAGTGCATCTGCCATTCGGCGGCACCAAGGCTACCGGTAATGGGCATCGGGAAGCCGGCACCCAGGTGCTTGATATTTTTTCTGAGTGGAAATCGATCTACGTCGATTACAGCGGAAAGCTTCAACGCGCACAGATCGACACTGTTGAAGGTAGGGGCTAGAGCTTCAGAGGTCGGAAGTCAGAAGTCAGAAGTCAGCAAAAGCTTAACTGAACTCTGAACTCCTGGTTAGACCTGACAACCTTATTCCGACTTCTGATCTCTGACGTCTGATCTCCGACGTCGAATCTCTGATTTCTACATCTCGCATCTGACATCTGGAGGGCATTGTGATTGTCGGTCTGCCAAAAGAGATCAAAGATAATGAATACAGAGTGGGTCTAACGCCTGCGGGCGTCCGCGCGCTCACTGACGCTAGCCACAAGGTCATTGTTGAGAAGGGCGCGGGCGAAGGTTCCGCGTTTGAAGATTCACTTTATCAAAAAGCGGGAGCACAGATTATCTATTCCGCTGACGAAGTGTGGGCCAGGGCGGAGATGATCGTGAAGGTTAAAGAACCGATTGAGCCTGAATATCCCAGAATGCGGGAAGGCCAATTGCTGTTCACGTATCTTCATCTCGCTCCAGACAAAGAACTCACCGAGCAACTTCTCAACCGCAAGGTCACCGGAATTGCCTATGAAACGATCACTGATCGACACGGAGGCCTGCCGCTACTAACGCCGATGTCAGAAGTTGCCGGACGCATGGCTATACAAGTGGGCGCCCACTACCTTGAGAAGATGGCCGGAGGCCGCGGCATTTTGCTGGGAGGGGTACCGGGCGTGCCCGCTGCCAGAGTTGTAATCATCGGTGGCGGAGTCGTCGGAACAAATGCTGCGAAGATCGCTGTCGGAATGGGTTCTCACGTTACGATCATCGATAACAACCTCGACCGGCTGCGTGAGCTTGACGACATTTTTCTTTCCAAGATTTCAACTTTGGCTTCAAGCGCCTACATGATTCACGATGCAATCTCGGACGCAGATCTGATCGTGGGAGCGGTTCTGGTTCCCGGTGCCTCGGCACCCAGGCTAGTAACGCGCAACATGCTCAAAGATGTTCCGAACGGTGCTGTGATAGTTGATGTGGCGGTGGATCAGGGCGGCTGTATCGAGACGACGCATCCGACTACTCATTCAAATCCTACCTATTATGTCGAAGGCGTCTTGCATTACTGCGTAGCAAATATGCCCGGCGCCGTGCCGCGAACATCTACATTTGCTCTAACTAATGCCACGTTACCCTATACTTTGAAGCTTGCGAACAAAGGATTTTTTCAGGCAATCCGAAGCGATCCCGGATTGAAGGCCGGCGTCAACACCTATGCTGGTCACTGCACCTACGAGGGTGTGGCCGACTCCCAGAACTTGCAGTACACATCCATCGACGAGTTAATCGAAACCACTAGCGCAATAACTGCCTGATTTATCCTTTAAAGTTAACAAGAACGGCGACCCTCAAGGTTGAGGGCCGCCGCGTTTTTAATGCAGTCAGGTTTTGAGAAACTCGGACTGGCAACCTAACAGTGTTCAGTCGTTAAGTGGACTTCCTTTTGCACGCCAAAACTTTTTCGATACATTCAACAAGGCTTTCACCCGAAACGGGTTTAGCAAGGAAAGCATCAACCTGTCCACCCTCATGATTTGTTTCTTTCCGTTCCAGAGCGCTTAATAAGATAACCGGCACATGATAAAGCGTCTGGCTGTTTCGTAGAAAGCGACAAAACTCGTGGCCGCTAAGATTTGGCATCATTGCGTCGGTTACTACGACGTCGATAGGAGTTGAAAGAGCAATCTTCATCGCTTCCAGACCGTCAGCCGCCGGGATAACTTTGTAGCCCGCGCGCTTGAGAACGACTTCCAGAAAGCGCCGGAGCGCCCGATCATCCTCCGCCAACAATACACAAGTCCGCCTCCCGCTTTCGGTTTGCGAGAGAACATTGTTTGAGTCAGATAAGGGAATTTTTTCCTGGGACATCGTTCGGACTTGGGAAGTTTTCTTCCGCGGCGGAAAGGTTTTTCGAGGACTCCTGGCGGGAGCAGCCAGGTAGTTTCAGAATAAGACCGGCGCAGGAACAATGTCAATACTATCCCAACGGGTGCGGAAAGCCTAAGGATTTGGAGCGCCAGGCCCATTTAGTTGTCAGGAAATTGTCGGGCCCGCAGCTCGAAGATCGGTAACCGAAACTGACGACTTTGCCTTACTGGTCGGAAATGGTGCGGTGATGGCGGGCTAGACTTCCGCGCGCCGGATTAGGGTGTTTCCTTCGTTCAAAAGCCGCGTGAATGTTTGACTAGATAAGGCCAAGAATGTAGCTTCCACTCTTCTGCTCGGGACGATTGTGCAATAGCACTCGAAACATAGAAAATTGGAGAGCGGCGTGCTAACTAACCCAAGCTGGAGTTGCCCGCCTCTTCAAATATGAAACAAGTCATCCAGGATCCAAGAACTCACGAATTGAAAGTGGCGGACGTGCCGCAGCCCGTTGCTCAAAGAGGCCGCGTGCTGGTGCGCGCTGCCGCGTCACTCATCAGCGCGGGCACGGAACGCATGACTGTCGAGATGGCAAGTAAGAGCCTGCCGGCCAAAGCTCGCGAGCGTCCTGATCTGGTCAAGCAGGTAATTCAGAAAGCGAAGAATGAAGGCGTCTTGAACACCCTGGCGGCTGTTCGCGCAAAACTTGATTCGGTGACCGCGCTGGGCTACAGCGCTGCAGGCATAGTGATTGGCGTAGGTGATGAACTTACGGAGTTTCGTACGGGTGATCCCGTGGCGTGCGCCGGTGCCGGCTACGCGTCGCATGCGGAAATTTTGTCCGTGCCCAAAAATCTGTGCGTGCGTTTGCCGGAGAAGGTTGATTTTGAGAGTGGAGCTTTCGGCACACTAGGGGCGATCGCCTTGCAAGGAGTTCGTCTCGCCGCGCCGACGCTGGGGGAAGCATGCGTCGTCATCGGGTTGGGTTTGATCGGACAGCTTACGGTTCAATTGCTCAAGGCCAACGGCTGCCGGATCTTCGGCGTCGACCTGGACGCGCAGAGAATCGAGCTAGCACGACAACTCGGAGCCGACGATGGCTGCGCGCCGAATGCGGATGCGCAACGAAGAGTGTTGGAGTGGTCGCGCGGACGCAGCGCAGATGCAGTACTCATAACCGCCGCGACTTCTTCGAATCAGCCCGTGGAGCTTGCGGGTAACATCTCGCGTCTTAAAGGACGTGTTGTCGCCATCGGTCGCGTCGGTCTGGATGTTCCGCGCGAGATTTATTACCGCAAAGAACTCACGCTAAATG
>JALYXE010000579.1 GCA_030947265.1 Acidobacteriota bacterium | reverse complement strand
GGCTACAAATGGGCGACCGGCCTTCCGAGTGGGGCAGCAAAAATCGTCCGCCATCGCTGAACACACTCGCAACGCCCGGCACGAAAAGAAGCTTGGTCGCCAGCATCAGGTGAATCCATGATTGAATATAGCCAAATGGCGCGACTCTTTTGACTAACTTTTGCCTTAGCGAAAAGTGAATAGAGTGGCTTCACCGGGCGAAAGGACATTTATGAAAACGTCGCTAACTGAAGCATCGGTAGCGAACCTCTCTGCCAAACTCCATCAGGCAAATAATGATTTCGCCGCTAAGTTTCCCGGCGAAACGGGGAGGCGCCAACCCGTTCATACAGTTTATGGCGGCGCACATCTTTTCAAATTTGATTCCGCTGCCCGCTTGGGGTCTCTCGCGCGACGCTCCCTGGACCGGTTTGCTCCGGATTTTCCGAGCTTTGCCAAAGCTATTGGCTTACCTGGCGCCGACCAATTGCCTGACTCGCTCGAAGAAGATGATAGGCTAGCCGCGCAGCTGGAAACTGATCCGGAACGGGTTCGTCAGGAAAACAAAGCTGCCTGGCTGGGTTATTCCATCTATAACAGGATTGCCGAGAAGCTCCGGCGCGAGCCGGTGGAGGATTTTCGCATCGACTTTGAAGACGGCTACGGCAATCGACCTGACGAAGAGGAAGATGGACACGCCGCTTCGGCTGCAATTGAAGTGGCCCAGGGAATTGAAAAGGAGACGTTACCTCCGTTTATTGGAATTCGTATCAAGCCTTTCTCTGAAGAGCTGCGCCAACGCAGCATGCGCACGCTCGATATCTTTGTTTCAACTCTGGTGGACAAAGCCGGTGGCCGCCTGCCCGGTAATTTCGTTGTCACGCAGCCGAAGATCACGATTCCCGAGCAGGTGGGCGCGTTGGCTGATATTTTTGAGTTGCTGGAAAAGAAAACCGGACTGCCCGAGGGTTCACTCAAGCTCGAGATGATGATCGAAACCACGCAGTCGATCATCAACGCCCGTGGTGAGATCAATCTTCCGCTATTACTGGCAGCAGCTCGCGGGCGTTGTGTTGCCGCGCATTTCGGTACGTATGATTACACCGCGAGTTGCAGCATCACGGCTGCGCACCAGCACATGATGCATCCTGCATGCGATTTCGCTAAGCACATGATGAAAGTTTCCTTTGCCGGCACCGGCATTTGGCTATCGGACGGCGCAACGAACATCATGCCGGTTGCGCCGCACCGTTTTAATGAAGGCGGCGCTGCCCTGACTGCGCAACAGATCGCTGAAAACCGCGCAGTGGTTCATCGCGCCTGGAAACTGCATTACGATCATATCCAACATTCACTCGAGAACGCTTTTTACCAGGGCTGGGATCTGCACCCGGCTCAACTGCCCACGCGCTACGCTGCTATTTATGCATTCTTTCTGGAGAGCCTTGACGCCGCATCCGAGCGGTTGAAGAATTTCGTAGAGAAAGCTGCCAAGGCGACCCTGGTCGGCGATGTTTTTGACGATGCCGCTACCGGTCAGGGATTACTCAACTACTTTCTGCGCGCGATCAATTGCGGAGCCCTGGCGGAAGACGAAGCAATTAACTTGTCAGGATTGACCCTGGCTGAACTCCGTTCCGGTTCTTTTGTCAAGATATTAAACAACCGACAGAATTTGTAGTTCAGAGTCCTGTAGTTCAGAGTACAAGCTTTAGCTTGCGTGTTACCGATCAGCAATCTGAAGGTTGAAACTCTGAACTTCTTGAATTCATTGTGGGAGGCCCGAATGAGATCAGTAGTCAGCTTGTCGCTTTTAATCGTATTGATGATGACCAGCATGTCCGGAATGCAAAGACGTGGTAGCAAAAAGGTGGACAGCGATCCGGAGCTGGCGAAGAAAATTCGCCGCTTTGCTCCTACGGTCTTAACCGATAACACTTCTCGTCTGCCAGCCAACGACCGCAAGGCGCTGGGCAAAATCATTGAGGCTGCGAAGTTGTTGGATCCATTGTTTCTGCGCCAGGTTTGGAGCGGCAACGACGAGCTTCACGAGAAATTGAAGGCGGACAAGACAGCAGCAGGTCAACAGCGTCTACATTATTTTCTGATCAATGATGGACCGTGGTCCCGTTTGGATAACAACGGGCCGTTTATCGACGGTGTACCTCACGAGAAACCTGCACAGGCGAATTTCTATCCCGACGACATTACTAAAGATGAATTCAATGCATGGCTAAATGGCTTGTCTGACCCGGGGAAAGAGAAAGCTACCGGGTACTTCTACGCCATTCGCCGCGACGCCAGCGGAAAGTTGATGACGGTGCCTTATGGCCAGGAATATCGCGAGTTCCTCGAACCCGCTGCTAAGTTGCTGCGCGAGGCTGCGGCATTGACGACAAACAGAACTCTAAAAGACTTTCTCGCAAAGCGCGCCGACGCGTTTGCTTCTAATGATTATTATGCGAGTGATGTAGCCTGGATGGATCTCGATGCGCCGATTGACGTGACCATCGGCCCTTACGAAACTTACGAAGACGAACTCTTCGGCTATAAAGCGGCGTTCGAGGCTTACGTTACGCTTCGGGACGCGGCGGAAAGCGCGAAGCTCGAAAAGTTTGGGCAATACTTGCAAGAACTGGAGAATAACCTCCCGCTCGATGCGCGTTACCGCAATCCAAAACTTGGCGCGTCGTCTTCCATGCGCGTCGTAAATGAAGTCTTCACCTCCGGCGAAGGAAATAATGGCGTGCAGACAGCGGCCTTCAACCTTCCTAACGACGAACGGGTCGTAAAGGAAAAAGGCTCGGCGAGAATAATGTTGAAGAACGTTCAGGATGCGAAATTCAATAAGGTCCTCATTCCTATCTCCCGCGTCGTCCTGACTCCTGCGCAGCAGCAGGCGGTTTCCTTTGATGCGTTTTTCACGCACATACTCATGCACGAGCTAATGCACGGACTCGGGCCTCACAACATCAAAGTTGAGGGGCAGAACACAACAGTTCGATTACAGCTCAAAGAAATGTACTCCTCGATCGAAGAGGCCAAAGCGGATGTTACCGGGCTTTGGGCGTTGCAATATTTGCTCGACAAAGGCGTCATCGATAAGCAGATGCAGCGCACGCTCTACACTACTTATCTCGCCAGCATGTTTCGTTCAGTTCGTTTCGGACTTACTGAGTCGCACGCGCGCGGCGTGGCAATGCAGTTTAACTACTTCACCGATGAAGGCGGGATCAACTTTGACGAACGCACAGGCAAGTTCAGCGTCGACAGCGTAAAGATCAAAGACGCTGTGCGGAAGCTGACCCACGAGCTGCTGATGCTTGAGGCGGAAGGATCGTACGACAAAGCAAAATCGCTGCTGGCTAGGTATTCGCTAATTCGTCCAGCAATGAAGGGCGCGCTCGACAGTCTGGACAATGTGCCGGTGGATATTGAACCGATTTTTCCGCTGGCCAGGTAGGTAGGACAGGCATTCCTGCCTGTCGGTTATGGAATCGCGCGAGCATGGGCCACCTTGTGTCGCTTGACTTAAGAAGGCTCAGGCCTGTACAGTAACTCTGTACGGAGTCTCTATGGCACATCGAACCACTTACACTGCGGCGCGCGCTAATTTTGCTACCCTCTGCGATAAAGCGGCGGATGATCGAGAAGTAATCATCATTAGCAGACGGAACTCGGGAGATGTTGCTCTCGTCGCAGCAAAAGAATTGTCAAGCCTGCTGGAAACAGCTCATCTTTTGAGATCGCCAAAGAACGCAAAACGCCTCCTCTCTGCCTTGAATCGTGCTACGGCCCGGAAAGGAAAAGCCCAGTCGCTGGACAAACTGCGTCGGGAGATGGGGCTTGACTCAAAAACATAAGGCAGGGCAAGCAAAAGCCTCAAAACGCGAAGCTGTCTTTCAGCCTGAATTCAGAGAAGATCTTCGTTACTGGATCAAGAGTGACCGGAAAACTGCTTTGCGGGCGATTGACTTAGTTGAAGCGATCATGCGCGATCCCTTTGCTGGTATTGGCAAGCCGGAGCCCCTTAAATATCTAATGTCCGGTGCCTGGTCAAGACGCTTAACAGAGGAGCATCGCATGGTATACATGGTGAGCAACGCCCGAATAGATTTCCTGCAGGCCAGGTATCACTACTAATTGGGTCCTACTAAGCTCTTCTGATGAATTTCGCCGCGATCCAACCGGCCAATATCAGGACTGCCAGGACGGCCCAGTTGTAACGATCGCCGTAAGTAGCGGCAGGAAAATGGTTGCTAATCATTATGAAAACTACCGGGACGGCCATGAACGTATTTTGTTTTGAGCGCAGCTTGGCCTGAGCAGCCAGGGCGTCATCAGGCTTTCGTCCTTCATTGATTGCCGCAATCATTTTTTTCTGGGCGGGCAGGATTCGCAGCCAGACGTTACCGGCCATGATGGTGCCAAACATTGCGCCAACGTGAATGTAAGCGGCGCGGCCGCTGAGCATGCGGGTTAATTGATAGGTGATTCCGACGACAATCAAATAAGCGATAACGGCAAAGGCCTTCTCATTTTTTCCCAGCGGCGAGATCATCATCAAGTCATAAACAATCCAACCGACGATTAATAATCCAATTCCCAACGCGGTCGCAGCGCCCACACTAATATCGCTCTGGTCGGGATCAACCAGCGCCCCACCGCCAAGGTAGTAAACGATAACTAGCAGCGCCATGCCGCTCAGCCACGTGGTTCCTGCTTCCCAGCGAAACCAGTGGAGCTTTCGCGAAAGTAGATCGGGCACTATACGTTTCTCTACTACGTAAAAGCCGCCGCTATGTACCATCCAAATCTGTGCCGGCGCTCCCGGGTTGGCCACAGCCTTCTCTTCTTCGCTCAAGCGCGCGTCGAGCCAGGTGAAATAGTATGTGGTCCCCACCCACATGATGCCCGCAAACACGTGCACCCAGCGAAAGATAAGGTTTAGCCACTCGCTTAGAGTTGGATTAATTGTCATCGGGGGTAACGCAAGCTTCCGCGCTTGCGATCGCAAACTAACAGTTTGCGTTACGGCACAAACTAACAGTTTGCGTTACGGCACTCAGCTTCCGCGGAACGTGGAGTATCCATAAGGGCTTATTAAGAGTGGAACGTGATAGTGCTGCGCTTCGTCGTCGATCTTGAAGACCACTGTAACTTGGGGATAAAAGAATTCAATATCGAGTCCGACAAAATAGGGCTCGGTATCGAACACCAGCCGGTAGATGCCGCCCGGAAGAGCCTCCTCAACCAGGAAAAAAGGCTTGACCCGACCGTCATCGTCTGTCCATGCGTGACTGAGTTCAGTCCAGCTTTCGTCCGTGTTTTGCGCTTCCAGAAAAACTGCCACGCCCCCAGCCGGCGCGCCGCGCGACAGGTCGAGTATATGCGTTGAGATTGTGCTCATGATTCCAAGTCAGTGGTCAGTTGTCCGTGGCCAGTAGTACGTAGCTGATCAATAATCAAATTGTTGTTCTCGCATAGCAGGAAGTTTACCAAACAACTGACAACTGACCACTGACAACGAACTAAATTGTCAGCAATTTTTTCAATCTTAGCTGCGTGATCTGAGCCTGCTCGGCTGCAGCGTTGCGCAACTCTTCATCCGGACTGTTTTCCAAGCGGAGGCGCAGGATAGCGAGCATCTCTTCAGAGGTCTTCCCCGTAGCGTAAACGATGAAGATGTGGCCAAACTTTTCTTCGTAAACGTTATTCAAAGCCTCCAGCGCTTCCACAGTCTTCCGCGTGGAATTGCGAGTTCCTGATTGTTCCTGTTCCGACCACGCTTGAGCTTCAGGGGAGGTTTGCTGCTCAGGTCTCTTCTGGCCAATCTTTGGGTGACTCTGAAATGCTTCCAACCAATCGTGGGGCTCGAGCAACCACCATACGCGTTCCGCTTTGGCAATCAAGTCATCAAAGTCTTGAAAAGGTCGTTCAACGATCATTCGCTTAGCCCACTCTACGGAGCCACAGCATTTCAGAAATTCATTTTCAGCCTGGTCCGGGTTCAGGGAGTTCAATCGATTAAGAGTTGTTTGCAGATTGTTTGACATTCTGGTCGACTCGAATTAGCGAGTTGGATCCTAGATTCAAGAAGTTCAGAGTCCAACCTTCAGGTTGCTGGTTGGCAACATCAAGCTCAAGCTTACTCTAAACTACAGTACTCTTTTTACAGTTTATGAATCGAGGAGATGTTCAACACTTCCATAAACTCGCAAGCGGCTAACGCCGCCGTCAGGAAAGATGTTGAACCGCAAATGCGCAACAGCGCCTGCTTCCAGGATTTCATTTTCGAAGAAGTGCCGCGTGTGGGCGTGCAACTTGGTGCGCGGCAAGATACTGGACCAGGAAGCCGATAAATTTGTCAAACTATCTGCCGACAAATCCACTGCGTTCGACGCTTCAAGCGAACAGCTCTCAGGAAAATTTCCTTTGAAGTAAGAAGTATCAACTTCTACACGACGCACCTGGCCGGGAGTGCCGAGCTTAATAATCACCCAGTCGTGACCCGGTCCACGCCGTCGCTTTGTTTCCCAGCCGTCACTCATGTTTGCAGCACGACCGGGCATAATCAAATTGTGCCGATGACCGAAAAACATGTCGCTGCACGAAAGCACAAGTCCGCCATTCTCGACCGCCGCCAGATCAACATCACCACCAATGCGCTTGAGCCGATCCCAATCCGGAACCACCTCGCCGTAAACTCTTAACCTCGCCACCCCGCCATCAGGGTAAATCTTGAAACGAAGATGAGTGAAGCGCCGGTCACTCTCGACAGCAAGGGGGTTTTGCGTATCACCGCCAAGCGACGATTGCTGCAGGATTCCCGTCCACTGGGTTGTTTCACTGGTTAACTCCTCAGGCCCTGGCTGGCCCTTGAGCGCACACGCTTCGAGCGAGCAATGTTCCGGGTAATTGCCTTTGAAGTAACTAGTGTCTACCACTACTCCGCGAATAATTCCGGGCAGTCCCAGGCGAATAATGCACCAGTCAAATCCCGGCGTACGACGCCGACGCGTCTCCCATCCGTCCATCCACTTTCCTAAATC
>JALYXE010000561.1 GCA_030947265.1 Acidobacteriota bacterium | reverse complement strand
ATCCAGGTCTTCGACTTTATAGATATCACGCGTGCCGCTCACTTTCGGATAGAAGATTTTCGGATCGCTCAGGTGGTACGAGTAGATTCCGAATGCGCGCAGGCGGACGGCCCCAAACTCCTTATCGCGAATCGTAATCGGGTTCGCGGTGCCCCAGCGCTGGTTGGTTTGCAGCCGCGTCGAGAAGAAATAGACATCCGATTTGAAGGGCGATTCGAATTTCTTGTCCCAGTTCATCAGATCGGTAAGCAGCGGCAGATTCTGCGTGTTGAGCGTGTACATGCCGGGTCCGAAAATGTCGGCGACTTTGCCCTCGTTCACGAAAGCGGCCATCTGGGAATCGCGGACGGTCAGCTTGCCGCCATTTTGGATCTCCATGTCCTGCATCGGGAAGCGCCAAGCCAGCACGCCTTCCTCGGACTCGGTCCATTGAATGACATCGATAAACTGTTTTGAAAGGAAGCTTCGCAGGCTCATAAGCGGTCCTTAAGCAGTATAACGCCGAAAATGTTGGATAGAATAGGTGTGGGCGCGGGAGTAACTCAATGGTAGAGTCACAGCCTTCCAAGCTGTTGGTTGCCGGTTCGATCCCGGTCTCCCGCTCCAAAGTTTTTGCAGCGCAGTCAGCTATCTCTTCGCCGTTTTGGTTTGTTGATTCGCTTGGGCTTTTTCGTCGGCTGCACGGAATCCATCCCCGCTTCCGGGATTTTCGGTTGATCCGGAAGTGCCGGCATAATTCGAAGGAAAGGTACAGGCGGAGGAGGGATGTGCATCCTTACCGTGGCGTTCTGTACAAATTCGCGGAAGAACGGCCAACAGTTGAAAACCGCATTGCCCTTGTGAAACGCAGCGATCTGCCGCTCGGTAGGTTCAAAGTCAGTCGCAAGGCTGTATAGAGCTTCGAATTGGCAGCGAACTTTAACGAGGTGGGTGGGCTTCTCAGTACCGGAACTGAGACCAAAATGAAAGTCAATTGTCAAGCCTAAAAAATCTTCTTCTCGACGCACCGAAGTGGGCCGGAATCCGATTTCAGTTTCAGCCTCTCTGCCGTCATTCAGATCCCGACTGTTTGCGCTCCATAGTTCCGCTTCTGTTACGCGAATCGAGACCAAGGCAGAATTATAGTTAAGCGCTACGGATTCTCTCAACTCTTCGGTGGTTTGCTGGATTACCATCTAGAACCTAGGCGGCATGTGCAGTGTCAGAACTCCCCAGACCGGGCATTGGCACCCAGTCAAGTTTTTGCCCCTCAACCAGAAGCGGCTTCGGAGATTTCCAATGAGAAGCGAGCTTCGGTTGATGGAATGAATTAATTCCGGACACATGATACCGATGCACGATCAGGCCGGTGGCAACTTCGTTCTGTGGTGCCACGTTGAATTCCACTTTGTGTCCAAGAGCGAAGACGAGATCGGCGAATGTGTGGAGCGTCATATTTCGGGTGCCGCTGAGGAGTTGAGTAACATACGCCTTGCTTTTGCCAATGCGCTTGGCCAAATCGGATTTCTTGATCTTTTGCTCTTCCATTAAGCTCGAGATCAACTCAGTTGCCTCGAATGCAAGAGATTCCTGCTCAAAAATCCGGCGACGCTCTGCGTCCTCAATAAATTTCTCAAAGGTGGTTTTCGTGTCGTTCACTTTTATTGCCTTTTCCTGGGTCGAGTTCTTCTTTTACTATTCGTTGCGAAAAACTATTTGATCTTCGTTCCTAAATCTCTCAGCCCTCTTCATCTCTTCGGGCGATATCGATCCCGTTTTCTTGATGAAGCCATGGGTGATAATCATCAGATTTCCCGAACGGTAACAAGGCATCCTAATCTGGAAGTTTTTGAATTCGAAAAAGTCGCTACCTTCGATCGGTTTAAACTTCTGGTCGTTTTTGATCCATCCATGATCTCCGAGCCACATGAAAAGTTTGTTCATCTTGGCTTGGTCTCGAACAGAGAGGCCCTCGTAAAAGACGAGACCGGGAGATGTCCGATTTGATGCTACGGCGTATGTCACAGTGAGGACGGCCCCTCTGTGGGCGATAGTTCTCTCCATTCACATCGATTAAGTTAACATATAAATT